>DASTBC010000177.1 GCA_035712245.1 Candidatus Eisenbacteria bacterium | reverse complement strand
GAGATCTTCCTCGGTGACGCCCTCGCGCGTCGGCACGACCCGGAGCACGCCCGGCTTCCCGAGGGTCAGCGTCCCCGTCTTGTCGAGCGCGAGCGCGTTCACGGTCGCGAGGCGCTCCAGGTGCACGCTCCCCTTGAAGAGGACGCCGTGGCGGGCGGCGTGGGTGATGGCCGAGAGCATGGCCGCCGGCGTCGCGATCACGACCGCGCACGGAGAGGCGGCGACCAGGAGCACGAGCCCCTTGTAGAACGCCTCCCGGAACGCGTCGCCCAGCGCGAGGGGGATCGCCGCGGCGAGGGCCGCGCCGGCGAACACCGAGAGGACGTAGGGACGCTGCCAGCGCTCCACGAACCGCTCGGTCGTGCTCTTCGCCTTCCGCGCCTCCTGCACGGTGCGCACGATGCGGGCGAGCGTCGTCTCCTCCTGCTCCTTCTCGACCAGGACGATCGGCGCGCCGCGCAGGTTCACGGTGCCCGCGAAGACGCGATCGCCGGGTCCCTTGTCCACGGGGGAGGACTCGCCGGTGATCGTGGACTCGTCCGCCTCCGACTGGCCTTCGAGAATCTGGCCGTCCACGGCGAACCGCTCGCCGGGGAGCGCGCGCACGCGGTCGCCGACCCGGATCTCCTCGACGGGGACCCTGGCCTCCACCCCGTTCCGGAGCAGGAGGGCCGTCTCCGGCCGCAGCTCGACCAGGGACTCGATCGTGCGCGCGGTGCGCTCCATCGTGCGCGACTCGAGCGCGCCCGAGAGGGAGAAGAGGAAGAGGAGCACCGCGCCTTCGCCCCAGTGGCCCAGGATCGCCGAACCGCCCGCGGCGACGACCATGAGGAGGTTGATGTCGAGCTGCTTCGCGAGGAGGTTCCGGATCAGGTCCCGCGTGGGACCGTAGCCGCCGGTGACGTAGGAGACGACGTAGAGCGGGATCTTGAGCGAGGGCGCCCACGCGCCGGCGGCGGCGCCGCCGAGCCCGGCGGCGGCACACACGCCCGTGAGGAAGAGCTGCCAGTCCGCGGATGCGAGGTACGCGCGAAGGCGCCCGCGGCGCTCCGCGGTCACGGAAGTTCCCGGGCGGGCCTCGGATGCCTGGTCGTGCACGGAATCCCCGTCAGCGGTCGGAGGAGCCGAGGAGCCGCCGCAGGACGTACGGGAGGATGCCTCCATGCATGTAGTACCGGACCTCCTGAGGCGTATCGATCCGCACGATCGCGCGGAACTCTCGCGCGGCGCCCGAGTCGTCGCGAACGCGCACCGTCACCTCGCTGCCGCGCGGAAGACCGCCCGCGAGGAGCGAGCCCAGCGCCACGACGTCGTACCGCTCGCGTCCCGTGAGGCCGAGCGTGTCGGCGGTCTCGCCGCTCCGGAACTGGAGCGGGAGGATCCCCATTCCGATCAGGTTGCTCCGGTGGATCCGCTCGTAGCTCTCGGCGATCACCGAGCGCACGCCGAGGAGCTTCGGACCCTTGGCCGCCCAGTCGCGCGAGGACCCGGACCCGTACTCCTTCCCCGCGAGCACGATCGTGGGCACGCCCTCGGCTTCGTATCGCATCGCAGCGTCGTAGATCGCAAGCATCTCGTCCCCGGGGAGATGCGGCGTCACGCCGCCCTCGGCGCCGCCTGCGAGCCGGTTCTTGATGCGCGTGTTCGCGAAGGTGCCGCGCACCATGACCTCGTGGTTCCCGCGGCGGGAGCCGTACGAGTTGAACTCGGCCGGTGGGACTCCGTGCTCCTCGAGATAGCGCCCGGCCGGGCTCGCGCGCTTGATCGAGCCGGCGGGGGAGATGTGGTCGGTCGTCACGCTGTCGCCGAGGAACGCGAGCACACGCGCGCCGGAGATCTCGGTGACGGGCTGAGGCTCCGGCGTCATGCCCTCGAAGTAGGGCGGGAGCTTCACGTACGTCGATGCCGCTTCCCACGCGTACCGGTCGCCGTCGGGGACCGGGAGCGCGCGCCAGGTCTCGTCGCCGGTGTAGACGTCCCGATAGGTCTTGCGAAACGTCTCCGACTGGACCGCGGAGCGGATCGTGTCCTCGATCTCGCGGCGGGAGGGCCAGAGGTCCCGGAGCGTGACCGGGGCGCCCCTCGAGTCCACGCCGATCGCATCCTTCGTGAGGTCGAGATCGACGCGTCCCGAGAGCGCGTACGCCACGACGAGCGGCGGCGACGCGAGGTAGTTCGCGCGCACCTCGTGGTGGATGCGCCCCTCGAAATTCCGATTCCCGGAGAGCACCGAGGCCACGACGAGACCGTCCGCCTCGATCGCATGCGAGATCGGCTCCGCCAGGGGGCCGCTGTTCCCGATGCAGGTCGTGCAGCCGTAGCCGACGGTGTGGAAGCCGAGGCGCTCGAGGTACGGCGTGAGCCCGGCCTTGTCGAGGTACTCGGTCACCACCTTGGAGCCCGGCGCGAGGCTCGTCTTCACCCAGGGCTTCGCCTTGAGCCCGCGCTCCACGGCGCGCTTCGCGAGGAGCCCGGCTCCGATCATCACGGAGGGATTCGACGTGTTGGTGCAGCTCGTGATCGCGGCGATCACGACGGAGCCGTCGTGGAGCGTGAAGCTCTCCCCGGCGTGGGTGACCGTGGTCGCGGGAGGCGACATGGTCGCGACGGTTCCGTCTCCGCCCTCGCTCTCCCAGCGCCCCACGCCTTCCCGCGGGGCCGGGCGCGCCGCGCCACCCTTCATGCCCGGGAGCGCCGCGGTGAAGTTCTCCTTCACGCCGCGCAGCGGGACGCGGTCCTGAGGCCGTCGGGGACCCGCGAGGCTGGGCTCCACCTGCCCGAGATCGAGCGAAAGGGTGTCCGAGTACTCGGCCTCGGGGGACTCCGGCGTGTGGAAGAGACCCTGCTCCTTCGCGTACGCCTCGATCAGCCGGAGCCGGTCCTCGGAACGTCCGGTGAACTCGACATAGCGAAGCGTTTCCGCGTCGATCGGGAAGATGCCGCACGTGGCGCCGTATTCGGGCGCCATGTTCGCGATCGTGGCGCGGTCCGCGACGGGGAGTCCCGTGAGCCCCGGTCCGTAGAACTCGACGAACTTCCCGACGACGCCCTTCGCGCGGAGCATCTGCGTCACGGTGAGCACGAGATCGGTCGCCGTCGCGCCCTCGGGCAGGGAGCCGCTCAGCCGGAATCCCACGACCTGCGGAAGGAGCATCGAGACCGGCTGGCCCAGCATCGCCGCCTCGGCCTCGATCCCTCCCACGCCCCAGCCGAGCACGCCGAGGCCGTTGATCATCGTGGTGTGGGAGTCGGTGCCGATGAGCGTGTCCGGATACGCGCGCGCGGGAACGCCGCCCGCGCCGTCCGTTTCGAACACGACGCGCGCGAGGTACTCGAGGTTGACCTGGTGCACGATCCCCGTGGCCGGAGGCACCACGCGGAAGTTGTCGAAGGCACGCTGTCCCCAGCGGAGGAACAGATAGCGCTCGCGATTGCGCTCGAACTCCTTCTTCGCGTTGAAGAGGAGCGCGGCGCTCGTGCCGTACTCGTCGACCTGAACCGAGTGGTCGATCACGAGCTCGGCGGGCTGGAGCGGATTGATCCGCTTCGGATCGCCGCCGAGCGCCGCCATCGCGTCGCGCATCGCGGCGAGATCCACGACCGCCGGCACGCCGGTGAAGTCCTGCAAGAGGACCCGGCTCGGCGTGAAGGCGATCTCACGGTCCGGCTCGCGGCGAGCCTCCCACCGCGCCACCGCCTCGACGTCCTCCTCGCGAACCGCCCGGCCGTCCAGCGTGCGGAGCAGGTTCTCGAGGAGGATCTTGATCGAGTAGGGGAGTTTCGCGACGGGATACCCGGCGCGCTCGAGTGCGCCGAGGCTCCAGATCTGGAACGAGCGGTTTCCGACCTGGAGCGTCGATCGGGCCTTGAACGGATCGTTCATCTCGGGTCTCCGGTCCGGGGTGACGGGATGCGCGGGCGCGCGAAACGCGCGGCGCGGCCCCAGTATACGACAGGAATCCTCCGCGAACGCGTGATCGCTTCGAGCTTTCCGCCGACGAGGCCGTGACGTAGAGTGCGCCGCCGTGAGCCCCATGCCGCCCGAGCCGAAGGCCGGCCCCGATCGCCGTCCGCACGCGGAACGCGCGGGAGCGATCGCGGTCCTCGTGATCCTCGCCGCGGCGCTCGTGTGGGGAGCCTTCGCGCTCGCGCCTCACCTCTCGCGCGAGAAGATGGAGACGTGGGTACGGGGCGCCGGACTGTGGGGCCCGCTCCTCCTCCTCGGGATCCAGGCGGCGCAGATCCTCGCCGCGCCGATTCCCGGCGTGTTCGTGCCGGTTCTCGCCGGGCTCCTGTACGGTCCCGTGGTGGGACCCGCGATCACCGTCGCCGGGAGTGTGGTCGGATCGGCCGCGGCCTACTGGATCGGACGGTCCGGCCGGCCGCTCGCGGAGCGTCTCGTCGGCGCCGACGCGCTCCGCAAGGCGCAGCATCTCATGCGAGGAAGGCGCTGGATCGGGCTCGCGACGATCTTCCTGCTCCCCTTCACGCCCGTGGACGCGCTCTGCTTCGTCGCGGGGATCGTCGCGATGGAGTGGAAGCGGTTCGCCCTCGCCGTCGTGCTGGGCCGCGTGCCGAAGGACGCCGCCGTCTCGGTCGCGGCGGCCCTCGGCTTCCGGCTGTTCGATTAGGCGGCGCTGCGGCGTGCCGGCGACGGCCGGCGGGTCAGCCGCGCTCGCCCTTCTGCACGGTCTTGATCGGCGTCCCGGACTGGATCGTGGTCGAGGCTCGGATGCCGTTGAGGATCGCGCCCTCCTCGACTCCGATCGCCATGCTTCCCATCTGGGCCCAGAGCTCCGAGAACGCGCCCGTGCGCGGCGCCCGCTTCACGACCACTCGGTCGGGCGTGACGTTCAGCTTGTCCTGATCCGTGAGCGCCGCGACACTCCGGATCGAGCTCATGATCGCGTCGTTCGCGGCGCCGCCGCGCGACTGCCCGATGAGCTCGAGGAACTGGCCCGGCGCGATGCGCACGAATCCCGCGACGACGTTCGCCTGGCCCTCCTGGGTCTGGATCACGACGGTGCCGGTCCAGGCCGGGAAGTCCCGGAACTGCTCCGAGCGCCCGGAGGCCGAGACGATCTCGCCGCGCGCGCGCAGCGAATCCACGTACTCCGAAGGCGTGAGCGAGCGGTTGGTCGAGGACCCCATCGTCATCCGCATGACCGCCGCGAGCTGCTCGTTCTGGGCGAACACCGCGGACGGCGTGTTCTGGGTCTGCCAGCCCGAAGGGAAGATGAGCTGGATCTTGAGCTCCGGGTGATAGAACCGGTCGTTCTCGAAGTAGCCCTGGCGGGGATCATCCCCATACACGATCCCGTCGATCCGGTTCCGGTACTCGTTGGTCCGCACGACGAGATTGGCGCCCGTGCCCGAGATCGATGCCTCGGCCAGCTCGCGTGTCCGCACCTCGCGATTGCCGGGATCCGGATGGGTGGAGAGAAACGTCGGGAGCGAAGAGCCGGAGCGCTCGCCGATCCTCTTCAGAATGTCGTACGTCGGGGGGATCTGGCGCGGATCGTACCGGCTCTTCACCGAGTACTGGACTCCCAGCTCGTCGGCCTGGTTCTCGTGGTCGCGGCTGTACTTGAGGAAGAGGAGCCCGAGGCCCTGAGCCGCGAGGCCGCCGTACTCCCGGGCGCCCTTGAAGGCGATCATGCTCGCGATGAGGCCGACTTGCGCCAGCTGCTGGTTCGTCACTTGCTGGGCCGAGTGCCGGGCGGTCACGTGTCCGATCTCGTGTCCGAGGACGCCCGCGAGCTGTGCCTCGGAGTTCAGGTGGGCCACGATGCCGCGGGTGACGTAGATGTAGCCGCCGGGGAGCGCGAACGCGTTCACCACCGGAGAGTCGAGGAGACGGAAATGCCAGCGGAGGTTCGGCAGATGCGAATTCCTGCCGAGAGATTGCCCGATCGAGTCGACATAGGACGCGAGATCCCGGTCCTGGTAGAGGCCGTATTCCGCGATGATCGCCGGGTCGGCCTGCCGGCCCATCTCGAGCTCCTGCCCGCTCGACACGAGCGAGATCTGCCGTTCGCCGGTGGCGGGATTCGTCGCGCATCCGGCCATGAAGGCGAAGAGAACGGCCAGAACCACGTGAATCGGGGCCGACGCTTTGTAACCTTTGGAACGAGGGAACATTTCGACCTCCCATACCCTGGGGCTAACGTGGACCCTGGGTTTATGATACAACGTGCCCAGCGATTTTCGGGCCATCATGTCGTCCGGGGGAGGGCCGCGTGAGCACCGTTACCACCGACCGGGATCAGCTGTGCGTCGACACGATCCGCTTCCTGTCGGCCGACGCCGTGGAGAAGGCGAAGTCCGGACACCCCGGCGCCCCGATGGGAGCCGCGGACATGACGTTCGTCCTCTGGTCCCGGTTTCTCCGGTTCGATCCGGCGGATCCGGCCTGGCCGGGCCGCGACCGGTTCGTGCTCTCTGCGGGGCACGCGTCGATGCTCCTCTACTCGCTCCTTCACCTCTTCGAGTTCGACCTGCCTCTCGACGAGATCGTTCGGTTCCGCCAGTGGGGGTCGAGGACACCGGGGCATCCCGAGCATGGGTTCGCGCCCGGAGTCGAGGCGACCACGGGACCGCTCGGGCAGGGCTTCGCGAACGGTGTCGGCATGGCCCTCGCCGCGCGCATGGCGCGAGCGCGCTTCCCGCACCTGGGGCCGCTCCTCGAGGGGCGTGTCTTCGGACTCGTCAGCGACGGGGACATCATGGAGGGAATCTCCGCCGAGGCGGCCTCGCTGGCAGGGCACTGGAAGCTCGGCAACCTGGTCTACCTGTACGATCAGAACGAGGTGTCGATCGAGGGGAGCACCATGCTCGCAATGAGCGAGGACGTGGGGCGCCGGTTCGACGCCTATGGCTGGCACACGGTCCGGATCGACGGGGAGGACCGGGCGCGCGTGGAACGCGCGCTCGCGGAGGCGATCGAGGAGCGGGATCGCCCGTCCTTGATCCTGGCCCGCACGACGATCGGGCGGGGCGCGCCGAAGAAGGCCGGAACCTCGAAGGCGCACGGCGAGCCGCTCGGCCCGGACGAGCTCCGCGGGGCGAAGGAGGCGTCCGGATGGCCGCTCACGCCTGAGTTCCTGATCCCGCCCGAGGCCCGCGAGCACTTCCACGCCATCGCCGAGGAGAAGCGCCGCGCCCGCGAGGAGTGGAACGCGCTCTTCGAAGCGCGCCGGCGCGAGCGCCCGGACGAGGCTGCGGCGTGGGACGCGTTCTGGTCCCTCTCCGTTCCCGATGATCTGGAGACGCGTCTTCTCGGCGCGGTGGACGCGACTTCGTCCCAGGCGACGCGCGCGTGGTCGGGGAAGGTGCTCCAGGCCGCGGCGTCCGCGGTGCCGTCCCTCGTGGGTGGATCCGCCGACCTCGGCCCCTCGACCGTGACCGACATCCAGGGCGGCGGCGACGTCGTCCCCGAGGGGCTCCGCGCCGGAGCGCCCGTCACGTACGCGGGAAGGACGCTCCACTTCGGCGTGCGCGAGCACGCGATGGGCGCGATCGTGAACGGCTTCGCGTATCACGGCGGATTCCTTCCGTACGGCGCGACGTTCCTCGTCTTCCTCGACTACATGCGCGCGCCCGTCCGGCTCGCGGCGCTCACCGGGCTCCGCTCGATCTTCGTCTTCACCCACGACAGCGTGTTCCTGGGAGAGGACGGACCGACCCACCAGCCCATCGAGCACGTGCCGTCGCTACGGCTCGTCCCGAACCTCGACGTGTGGCGACCCGCGGACGGTCCCGAGACCGCGGTCGCGTGGGCGCACGCGCTTCGCCGGAGGGAAGGACCCACGGCGCTCGTGCTCACGAGGCAGAAGCTCGCGCCGCTCCGGCGCGCGGCCGCCGTGGACGCGTCCTCGATCGCGCGAGGAGGGTACGTCGTGCGAGACACCCCCGGGTCGCGTCCTGCCGTCGTCCTGATCGCGTCCGGTTCCGAGGTCCCGCTCGTGCAAGGCGCCGCGGAGAGGCTCGAGGGGCGGGGGATCGGCGCGCGCGTCGTCTCGGTGCCGTGCCTGGAGCGATTCCTGGCGGATTCCGCCGCCTACCGCGACGAGGTGATCCCGCCTTCCGTGCCGCGCGTGGTCGTCGAGGCCGCGCGCACCGAGCCGTGGTGCGCGGTCGCCGGGATGGACGCGCTCCGGATCGGGCTCGATCGCTACGGCGTGTCCGCCCCGGCCGAGGTGATCGCGAAGGAGCTCGGGTTCACGCCGGAGTCGGTCTCGGACCGCGTCCTCGCGTGGCTGAGCGAGCGCTGAGCCGGCACGGAGTCGCCCTCGCCGCCATCGCGGCCCTCTCGGTCGCGCACCTCCTGCCATTCCGGACCTATCTCACCGACGACACCTTCATCCATCTCCAGTTCGCCAAGAACCTGATCGCGGGACAGGGCTTCTCCTTCAACGCGGGAGAGCCCACCTACGGGGCCACGAGCCCGCTCTGGGTCTTCCTGCTGGCCGCGCTCGGTGTCGTGATCCCGGGCTCGGGGCAGACGCCGGCCGACGCGTCCCACGTGCCCGCGCTCGCGTGGGCGGCGAAAGCGATCGGCGCCCTCGCGACCGTTCTCTCCGTGATCCTCATGGCGCGCATCGGCCGAACGCTCGGGTGGTCGCCGAATCTCTCGCTCGTGCCGGCCGCGCTCCTCGCGGTGCACGCGTGGTCGGCGCGATGGGCGATCTCGGGAATGGAGACGCCTCTCGTCCTCCTCCTCGTCATCGCCTCCTTCCACGCGCTCGCGCGGACGCTCCTTCATGGCGCCTCCGCCTGGCCTGGCGGAGTCCTCCTCGGCCTCGCGACACTCGCGCGTCCCGAGTGCTGGATCCTGGTCATGCTCGCGCTCGTCTCGGCGTGGACGGGAGTGCGGGTGAGGCGCTCGAGGGCCTGGGCCGGCATCGTGGGCGGGACCGCGCTGGTCACCGTGCCATGGCTCGCGCTGGCGTGGACCTGGTTCCACAGGCTCACGCCCAATACGAGCGCGGCGAAGGCGGGCGTCCTCCTCGATCCGGCGCTCGGCCTCTCCGCGCTCCAGACGTCGCTCCGCGCGCTCCTCGCGACGGACGCCTTCGCGATCGGCTTCGCCGTCGTGTCGCTCGCCATGGCGGGTCCGGCGCTCTTCCGGATCGAGTCGCCCGCACGCCGCGCCTTCTGGACGTTCGTCTTCCTCTGGCCCGTCGCGCTCGTGCTCGGATACGCCGTGGGAGGCGTGCAGGTCGTCTCGCGGTACCTCGTGCCGGCGGCGCCGTCCTTGATCCTGATCGGAACCGCCGCCGCGTGGTGGTGCGCGCCGGAGCTCCTCTCGGTGCGCCGGAAAATCGTGGGGAAGCCTCCCGTGTCGGGTGCCGAGTCGCCGCGAGTGCGGGCCGCGTCGGTCCTCGCGCTCGTGGTCCTCGCGACGGCGCAGAACGTCGCGGTCACGGCGCGACTCTCCGCGCCGCACGCGCGTCGCCACACGGCGGGGCTCCTCGCTTCGCTGGGGCAGCTCGGCGTGTGGGCGAGGACTTCCACGGCTCGTGGAACGCTCTTCGCGGTCTCCGACATCGGGGCCTTCGGCTACTACTCGGATCGTCCCGTGCTCGATCTCTTCGGCCTGGTCACGCCGGCCATGGCGCCGGTCACGGTCCGCGAGGGATACGACGCGGTGGTCGCGCGCCTCCTCTACGAGGGGATCGGCCGGCCGGAGTACCTGGTCGACCGCGCGCAACGGCCCGCGCGTCTGGCGGATCCCGACGATCCGGAGAATCCGTATCAGTTCGTCCGCGCGGTCGAGATCCCCGATCTCGGAATCACGCGCCCGGCGACGTACGTCTACTCGCTCTACACGATCGACTGGGCGCGCTACGACCGCCTGCACCCTCGGCTCGCCTCCCACCCCATTGAAATTCCAGGGGATCCGCGCTATAGTGGAACTCGCCTCGAAGCCGATGAGGGGGCGCGCGGGGGAGGCGGTAACCGTATTGGACAGAACTCCTTGCCTTCCCAGGCTTCATCCTCTTTGTAGGCTTCTTCTCGCGGCCGTCCTGCTCGTGCCGGGGTGGCTCGGCGGCCGGGTAACGCCTGCCGACGCGCTCCCCGCCGGTCCTCCGCGCGCGGCACCCGATCCCGGCCACGCCGCGCCGTTCGCCCCCTCGCTCCTCCCCTCGACCTCGGGTTCTCCCGTCGCCTGCGTCATCGTCGCCCCGGACTCCCTGGCGGACGTCTTCCAGCGGCTCGCGGACCACCAGACGCGGATCGGACAGCCGACCGTCGTGCGCGGACTCTCGACCGTGCGAGTCCTCGACCCGCGATCGAACGACCTCGCCCAGGCGGTGCGGAGCTTCCTTCGCTCGGCGTACGAGCTCTGGGGGACGCGATCGGCCGTGCTCGCGGCGGATCACGAGCAGATTCCGCTCCGCATGGTGCGAGTGCTCGTGCCGACCGTGGAATACATCCCCACGGACACGTACTACGCGGACCTCGACGGAACGTGGGATCGGAACGGGAACGGAATCTACGGGGAAGTCGCCGACAGCCTGGACATGGTGCCGGACCTCGTCGTGGGACGCCTTCCCGCGACGACGCGCGCCGAGGCGACCGCCATGGTGGACAAGGCGCTCCGGTACATGAAGAACCCGCCCGCGGGAGCCCTGACGAAGGGCCTCCTGCTGGCCGAGGTGCTCTTCCCGAGCGAGTGGACCCCCGGCGAGCTCATCACGACGGACGGCGCGGTGGAGGCGGAGAGCCTCCGCGTCCGCATCCCCGGCTGCGCGGCGACGGAGCGGTACTACGAGAACCACACCGTGTATCCGGGGACGGCGCCCCTCTCCAAGTCGGCCGCGCTCTCCGCGATCTCCCGGGGCCACAACGTGGTGGTGCACGTGGGGCACGGCTCCCGGTCGCAGATCTCCGTCGGGAACGAGATCGTGACCGGAACGGAGCTGGCGGCCGTCTCGAGCGGAGACTCCGCGGCGCTCTGGGTATCGAGCAACTGCGCTTCGGCGGCGGCCGACTACGACTGCGTGGCCGAGAAGCTCGTGCGAAAGCCGAACGGGGGAGCGCTCGCCTATGTCGGGGCCACCCGCGACGCGTGGGCTTCCAACAGCGCCGTGCTCTCGAAAGCGTTGTTCGGCAGCCTGTTCGGGGCCGCCTCTCCCACGCTGGGTGAAGCGGTGGAGGAGGCGCGCGAGAGATTCCTGCCCGCCGCCCGCTCGGAGCTCCTGGCGCGGTGGACGTACTTCGAGACCATCCTCCTCGGCGTTCCCACGCTCCGGATCTGGAAGTGCCCGCCCGGCGTGCTCACCGTCACGAGGCCGTCGTCGGTGTCGATCGGGGCCTCCTCGTTCCAGGTGACCGTGAACTCGGGCGGGGTGCCCGTGCCGTCGGCGGTCGTCACGGTGTGGAAGGCGGGAGAGGATTACCGGTCGGTTCTCACCTCCGCGTCCGGCGTGGCCACCGTGCCCTTCCATCCCGCGAGCACGGGCGGATTCTCGCTCACGGTGGAGACGCCCGGGACGCTCCCGTTCCTCGACTCCTTGACCGTGACCAGCTCCACGCCGGCGCGGTTCGCGCTCGTGAACGGCGCGGCGCGCGACGACCTGGGCGGCGACTCGGACGGAGCCGTCGGAACCGGAGAGACGTTCGGGTTCGGCGGTTCGATCAAGAACGTCGGCGGGACCGCGTCGTCGGGCGGGCTCACCGTGACCGTGCAGGCCCTCACCTCGGGCGTCGCGGTGGATGTCGCGACCGCGTCGGCTCCGTCACTCGGAGCTGGATTCCAGACGCCCGTGCCGATTGCGCTGCGCGCGCACGCGCTCGCGTCGCCGAACGAGTCGCGCGCGGATCGGTTCCGCTTGATCCTGGCCGATGCTTCGCGCGCCGACACGTCCGAGATCGCGATCACGGTGGGGGCTCCCGTGGCCCTCGTCGCGAGGAGCTCGTTCAGCGACGCGGGAATTGGGAACGGAAACGGCGTTCTCGATACCGGCGAGACGGCGAGCTACGCGTTCACGATCGGCAACGACGGAGGCGCAAGGCTCCGGAGCGTGACGATCCAGCTCCAGAACCCGTCCGCGGGGGTCACGATCGTGGATCCCTCGGCCTCGCTCGGCAACATCGCCGCGGGCGGCGCCGTGACTGCCTCCGCGCTCCGGTTTCAGGTGACGACGCCACCCCCGGGACGCCTCTTCGATCTCCGTGTTCAGGACTTCTACGGACACGTCTGGATCCAGCCGATCGAGCGCACGGCGCCCCCCGTTCCCTCGGGGCTCCATGTCGAGACGTCCACCATCGACCGTCTGTCGCTCTCGTGGGAGCCGATCGGGGCGGCGGATCTCGCGGGGTACCACGTGTTCCGCGGACCGAACGACGCGAGCACCCCCGTGCGCATCACCACGCTTCCGGTGCGCCGCATTCCCTCGTACGAGGACGTCGGGCTCTCGAATCTCACGGTGTACCGGTACCAGGTGTGCGGGGTCGACTCGAGCGGGAACGAGGGTCCGCGCTCGTCCCTCCTCGTCGCGAGCACGAGCCCTCCGGGACTTCCCGGATGGCCCGTCGTGCTGGGGCAGTCCACGTCCTCGAACGTGGCGCTCGCCGACCTCGACGGAGACTCGCGCCCGGAGGTGCTCGTGGGCGCCGAGTACCTGTACGTGGTCCGCCACGACGGGAGCGACTGGGTGGACGGCGATCAGACGCCCGCGACGGTCGGGATCTTCAGCACGCTGCTCCACAACATCGCCTCGTCCCCGGCCGCGGCCGATCTCGATCTCGACGGAGCGCCCGAGATCATCGCGGCCTCGTGGAACGATTCCACGGTGGCCGTCTTCCGGGCCGACGGCTCCCTCCACCCGGGCTGGCCCCGCAAGGGATCGGCGCCGTTCTGGTCGGTGCCCGCGGTGGGGAACCTGGACGCCGATCCCGAGCTCGAGATCGTGATCGGCTCGAACGCGCAGCGGCTCTACGCGTGGAACGAGGACGGATCCGAGGTGATGGACGGCGACGCGAATCCGGCGACGCAGGGCGTCTATTTCGCGCCGGCCGGCATGGGGACCGTGATCTCCTCGCCGGCCGTCGCGGACCTGAACGGCGACGTGCAGCGCGAGGTCGTCTTCGGAACCTCCGGCGGCCGCGTGTACGCGGTGCGCGCGGGCGCGGTGCTCCCGGGGTGGCCCTTCCAGGCCACCGGCGTCATGAGCTCCTCCCCCGCGGTGGGAGACATCATCCCCGGAGGCGGACTCGAGGTAGCGATGGCGTGCGCGAACGACAGCGTGTACGTCCTCACCTCCTCGGGAGCGCGGGCTCCGGGATGGCCGCGCCACCTGGAGCTGACGCCGGGGAACGGCCGCGTGAACTCCGTCGCCCTGGCGCGGCTGCGCGGACATCTGGGGGACGCGTCCCTCTGCGTGGTCGTGGCCGGCACGGACGGACGCGTGGCCGCGTTCGCTCCGTCGGGGGCGACGCTCTCGGGTTGGAGCGCGGTCAACCTGGGAGCGGTGACCGAGGCGAGCCCCGCCGTCGCGGATCTCGAGGGAGACGGCACGCTCGAGGTGCTCGTCGGGGCGGAGGACCGGAAGCTCCACGCGTTCCGGTTCGACGGCACGCCCGTGAGCGGCTTTCCCATCGAGACCGCCGCCGAGGTGCGCGGCACCCCGGGGATCTGGGACCTGGATGCGGACGGCGCGACGGACATCGTGGTCGCGGGATGGGACCGCCTCCTCCGCGCGTGGCGCTATCCGGGCGCGTTCCAGAAGACGGGAATGGCCTGGCCCATGTTCCACCACGACGGGTTCCGCACGGGAGTGGCCACGTTCCCGATCGTGACGGATGTCGGGCCCGGCGCGGGGGAGGAGCCGGCTCCGGCGCCGCCGGCGCGCGCCGCGCTCGAGCAGAACCGGCCCAATCCCTTCAATCCATCGACCACGATCGGCTACGTCGTGCCGGGAAGCGCGCCCGTGAAGGTGACGATCCGCATCGTCACGGTCGCCGGGAGGCACGTCCGGACCCTGGTTTCGCGGAACGACGAACCGGGCTATCATGAGGCGCGCTGGGACGGCACGGACGACCACGGCCGTCCGGCGGCGTCGGGCGTGTATCTCTACCGCGCGGAGATCGGCGCGGCCACGCTGACGCGGAAGATGGCCCTGCTGCGCTAGACGCCGCGCGCACGGTCGTGCGCGTTTCACGTCCACCCACGAAAGGAGCACGGATGACGGCCTCCGTACGGGTCCGGTTCGCGCCGAGCCCGACCGGATACCTTCACGTCGGCGGCGCCCGCACCGCCCTCTTCAACTATCTCTTCGCCCGGCGGCACGGCGGCGTGTTCGTGCTCCGCATCGAGGACACGGATCGCGAGCGTTCCACCGAGGAGTCGGAGCGCGCGATCTACGAGGCGCTCCGGTGGCTCGGCCTCCACTGGGACGAGGGTCCGGACGCGGGCGGCGCGCACGGACCGTACCGGCAGAGCGAGCGGCTCGCGATCTATGGCGAGTGGGCCGAGAAGCTCCTCGCACAGAGGGTCGCGTACCGCTGCTTCTGCGATCCGGAAGACTTGAAGCGGCGGCGCGAGGCGGCGCTCGCGAAGGGCGAGCCGCCGAAGTACGACCGCTCGTGCCTGAGGCTCTCCGGCGAGGAGAGCGACGCGCGCGCGGCGAAGGGCGAACCCTTCGCGATCCGGTTCCGCATGCCCGAGGGCGAGACGTCCTGGACGGACGGCGTCCGCCACGACGTGACGTTCCAGAACGCGGTCCTGGACGATCTCGTCATCCTCCGCGCGGACCGCCACCCCACGTACAACTTCGCGGCGGTGGTCGACGATCACCTGATGGAGATCACGGACGTGCTCCGGGGCGACGACCACATCTCGAACACGCCTCGCCAGATCCGGATCTACGCGGCGCTCGGGTGGGAGCCGCCTCGCTTCGCGCACATCCCCATGATCCTGGGACCCGACGGGACGCGTCTCTCGAAGCGTCACGGGGCCACCTCGGTGACGGCGTTCCGGGACGAGGGATTCCTGCCCGAGGCGATGGTGAACTTCCTCGCTCTCCTCGGCTGGGCGTACGACGGCGAGCGCGAGATCTTCACGCTGGACGAGCTCGAGAAGGCGTTCTCGCTCGACCGCGTGTCGAAGAATCCCGCGATCTTCAACTACGAGAAGCTCGAGTGGATGAACGGCGAGTACTTCCGCGCGCTCCCGGTCGCGCGCCGCGCCGAACTCGTCGCCTCGCACCTCCGCGCGACGGGCGAGGTCCCGCCTTCCGCCTACGAGAACCGCGCGTTCCTCGAGAAGGCGGTCGAGGCGGTGGGGGATCGCATGAAGCGCCCGCAGCACTTCCTCGACTACTCGCGGTATCTCTTCCAGGACGCGCTCGATCCGGACCCCGCGGCGTGGGCCGATCTCCAGGCGAAGCAGGGCGCGCCGGCGAGGCTCCGGAAGCTCGCCGACCGGCTCGAGACGGTGGACCGCTTCGAGCACGACGCGCTCGAGCAGGCGACGCGCGGTCTCGCGGCGGACGAGGGCGTGAAGGCGGGCGAGGTGATCATGCCGGCCCGGATCGCGCTCACGGGGAAGAAGGTCACGCCGGGCATCTTCGACGTGATGCTCCTCCTCGGACGCGAGCGCGCCGTCCGCCGTCTTCGCGACGCGGCGGACCGGCTCGAGGCCCCGTCGCCCGCTCCCGCGGGCTGACCGGGGTGCCGACGCCAGGGACGGCTCCGCGGCTCGACCCCGCGCTCCGGGTCGCGCTGGTCCACGACTGGCTCACCGGGATGCGCGGGGGCGAGAAGTGTCTCGAGGTCCTCTGCGAGATCTTCCCGAAGGCCGACCTCTTCACGCTCGTGCACCGGCGCGGGAGCGTGTCGCCCGTCATCGAGTCGCGCCGCGTGTTCGAGTCCTGGATCGCGACGCTTCCGTTCGGCCGGAGCAAGTATCGCTCGTACGTCGCGCTCTACCCGCTCGCGATCGAGTCCTTCGATCTCGGCGCCTACGACCTCGTCGTGTCCACGAGCCACTGCGCCGCGAAGGGTGCGATCACGCGCTCGGACACGCTCCACGTGTGCTACTGCTTCACCCCCGTGCGCTACTTCTGGGACCTCTATCCGCAGTACTTCGGACGGGGACGGGGAAGCCGCCTGGAGCGGCTCCTGGCGCCGTGGGTCGCGCACCGGTTCCGGATCTGGGACCGCGTGAGCGCGGACCGGGTGGATCTCTTCGTCGCCGACTCGAAGCACGTCCGGGACCGGATCGCGAAGCACTACCGGCGTCCGTCGCGCGTCATCTATCCGCCCGTGGACACGTCGTTCTTCACGCCCGCCGTTCGTGGTGGCGCGGCGCTCGCGGGGGATGACGATCCGTTTCTCGTCGTCTCCGCGCTCGTTCCCTACAAAGGTGTCGAGCGCGCGATCCGGGTCGCCAACCGGCGCGGACTCCCGCTTCGCGTCGTGGGCTCCGGTCCGGAGCGCAAGCGGCTCGGCGCGCTCGCGGGTCCCACAGTGCGCTTCGACGAGTGGCTCTCGATGGACTCTCTGTGCGACGCCTACCGGAGCTGTCGGGCCCTCATCCAGGCGCACGAGGAGGACTTCGGAATCGCGCCGCTCGAGGCCATGGCCTGCGGCCGAC
>DASTBC010000176.1 GCA_035712245.1 Candidatus Eisenbacteria bacterium | reverse complement strand
GGCTCGGTGATCGTCGAGCACGTGAAGAAGGAGAAGAAGACGGTCGGGTTCAACGTGTCCACGGAGAAGTACGAGGACATGTACGAGGCCGGCGTCGTCGATCCGACCAAGGTGACCCGCACGGCGCTCCAGAACGCCGCGTCCGTGGCGAGCCTGCTCCTCACGACCGAGGCGCTGGTCACCGAGATTCCCGAGAAGAAGAAGCCGGCCGCGATGCCTCCGGGCGGTGGTGGCGGCGGCTACGACGACATGTACTAGAAGCACCCGGTATCACGGCTGGCCTCGGCCGGGCGCGTGCGCATGGAAGGCTCGCGCGCCGAACGTGGCGCTGGAACGATGGGGGCGGGATCGCGAGATCCCGCCCCCTGTTGTCTTGTCGATCGCGTGGCTCGATCCAGCCACGCGTCAGGTGCCGCACGTCCTGTCGCAATAACACCCACTCGCGCCTGCGGGTGATTCGGGCCGTTTCGACAGCAGGCGTAAGCCCGCATGGGTTCTTCGATTCGCGGTGGATTCCTACGTCCACTCGCTGGTCAGTTCCTTGCAATTAACCGGGAACATGACCACCCCGACGTCGCACCCGGCACTCCGCGTGTCGCGGCCATGCGCTCGCTCGCTCCTGCTCGCGTGCTCGATCCAGGTCGCGTCGGGTGCTTTCAGCCCGGCCTCCGCTCAGATGGTGCGGTCGGACTTCCCGGTGACGGACGGCACCGTCTACGCGACGGCGCTCTCCGGCAACACGCTCTACATGGCGGGCGCCTTCACGCGCGTGGGCATGGGGCTCGGGAGCGCGGCGGCGGTCGACTCGGGAATGGGCAGCGTTCTGCCCGGCTTCCCGAAATTCGACGGGCCGGTCTACGACATCGTTCCGGACGGCGCGGGTGGGTGGTACGTCGGCGGCGAGTTCACGAAGGCGGGAAACGCGTGGCGGTCCAACCTGGCGCGCGTGCACGCGAACTTCACCGTCGCGTCCTGGAATCCCGGAGCCAACGCGCCGGTTCGCGCTCTGGCCCTGAGCGGAGGAGTCCTCTACGTCGGCGGTGACTTCTCCACCGTCTCCAACCTGAGTCGAAGCCGGCTCGCCGCGATCGACGCTTCCACGGGCGCCGTGACCACCTGGAACCCGGATGTCCTGGGCACCTCCGTCCTGGACCTCGCCGTGAGCGGCTCCACGGTCTTCGTCGCCGGCGACTTCACCCACGTCGGAGGACAGTCGCGCAGCTGCATCGCGGCGGTGACCACCGCTGGCGCGCTGGCGACGTGGAATCCGAGCGCGAGCACGGTGGTGAACGTCCTTGCGGTGAACGGGTCCACGGTCTACGCGGGAGGTCTCTTCAGCACGATCGGCGGCCAGACGCGGCGTCGCATCGCGGCACTCAACGTCTCGGACGGGCTCGCCACGGGCTGGAATCCCAATGTGACGAGCGGCCAGGTTCTCGCCCTGGCGGTGAGCGGATCCGCCGTCTACGCGGGAGGAGTCTTCACCTCGATCGGAGGGCAGACGAGGCAGAACCTCGCGGCCGTGAACGCCTCCGATGGACTCGCGACCGGATGGACCGCCAACACGAACGGCACGGTCCGCGCGATCCGGCTCGACGGTACGAAGCTCTACGTCGGTGGAGAGTTCACCATGGTCGGCTGGGAGGACCGCCGGAATCTGGCGGCTCTCGACACCGGCACCGGGTTCACGACGACCTGGGATCCCAGGGCCAACCATACGGTGCACACGATCGCCGGAAGCGGAGCGTCCCTCTGTGTCGGCGGAGGGTTCACGACACTTGGGGGCCAGATTCGAAACCGCCTCGCCGCCGTCGATGCCGTGACCGGAGCCCTTTTGCCCTGGAATCCCGACTCGGATTCCGAAGTCTTCGCTCTGGCCGTCAGCGGCGGGACGGTCTACGTCGGAGGATACTTCGCGACCATCGGCGGACAGATCCGGAACTACATCGCGGCCGTGGATGCCGTCACGGGCGCGCCGACGGCCTGGAACCCGAACTCGGACGGACAGGTGCTCGCCCTGGCGATCGCCGACGGCGTCGTCTACGCCGGCGGCGGCTTCTCGTCCATCGGAGGCGCCGCGCGAAATTCCTTGGCGGCGCTCGACCCCGCGACGGCACTCGCCACCGCCTGGAATCCGAATGCCAACGACTGGGTCATGACGCTCCTTCCCGGATCCGGAGTTCTCTACGCCGGCGGCTGGTTCACGACGATCGGAGGGCAGCCGAGGGCGCACCTCGCCGCCCTGAGTCCCGCGACGGGCTCGGCAACCGGATGGAATCCCGGCGCCAGCGCCCGCGTGGAAGCCCTGGCGAGCAACGGTTCGGTGATCTTTGCCGCGGGGGCCTTCACCAGCGCCGGAGGACAGCCGCGGAACCGGCTCGCCGCTCTCGATCCGGCCACCGGCGCCGCGACGTCCTGGAATCCAAACGCGGACGGCATTGCCTACGCCATCGCCGTCAACGGAAGCACCGTCTATGTGGGCGGGAGCTTCTCGGCGATCGGGATGCTCTCGAGAAGCCGGGTTGCCGCGATCGATGCCGCGAGCGGCGCGGCGAGCACCTGGAATCCCGGCGCGGACGGCTCCGTGTACACGGTCGCCCCCGGCGCGACGAAGGTCTTCCTGGGCGGCGGGTTCCTCGAGGTCGGAGGAATGCCTCAGAGCGGCATCGCGAGCATCTCTTCCGTCGTCACGGGCATCGGTGACTTCGAGGATGCGGCGCCCGACGCCGCGGGATCCGTGCTCGGTCCGGCGGCGCCGAATCCGTTCGGGTTCTCGACCTCGATTCGATTCTCGCTCGTCCGGGAGGAAACGGTGACGCTCCGTGTCTTCGACGTCCACGGGCGGGAGGTCCAGGAGCTGGCGAGCGGAAGGTATCCCGCGGGCACGCACGCGTTCCGCTGGAACGGCATGAATCGCGACGGCGCGGCCGCGGCAAGCGGCGTCTACTTCTGCGAGCTCAAGACGTCCACCGTCTCCCTGAAGCGAAAGCTCGTTCTCGCGCGGTAACGAGAAGCGGGCCGGATCCGGAGATCCCGCCCGCTTCAGTGCCCAGTCTTGTGCGTGTGTTGCCGGCCGGTCAGGCCGAGAAGATCAATTTGGTCGCCCGTGCGAAGGCTTCATCCCAGGTGTCTCCCTCTCCCAGCGGAAGCTCGAGCTTCCCGAATCCGACGCACTTGATTTCGATCCGGTCGCTGGAGTCGCCGCCAACCGCGCTAGCCTGCACGATCCAGGCCGAGAGCCCAAGACGCTCAGCGCGCCGTACAGCCTCTCGGTTCGTCATGGCCCCAACCCCTCCTTTCGTGGTCACCCGCACGCGGGCGCCGGTTCGGCTCAAAGCGTAAGTCGTGCCAAACGTAGCTCGGAAAAGCTCCGCCTGCCCTGCGGGGAAGGTCGCTGCAATCGCGCGAGTTACAGGAGGATGTTTCACGGGAGCCGCCGACGAGGGGTGGGTATGAATCTTCCGGGCGTCGAAAAAGTTCGCGGCTGTGGAGGAACCTCTACACGACTTGTGCGCGCGGTCCGGGAGCATCGTCCCGAGAAATGAAATGGGCGAGGCACGTGGCCTCGCCCGCTCGAGTCGGCGCGCCCCCCACCCGAGCGGCGCCGACGAAACACGCGGCACGGAGGGACGAGAACCTGTTCACCGGAGGAGCCCCCACGAATCGGTCCTACCGGTCCGAACGCCGCTCACCGGCACCGAGCGCGCATCGGATCGTCCTCGCGTTTCCGCTCCCCGCTTCCGCGTGAGATGCTGGAAGGAACATTCCTCGCACACGTCGTGCCACGCCCGACACGCGACGCGCATCCCGCGCGAATCGATTGTCATTCACGGACTCCCGCCTTCACGCGGACTCGCGACCTCGAGTCCTGGGGCGATGCCACGACGCGGAAATTCCACAAAGGCGTGGAAGGTTCGTGTGATCCCCAGGTTGTCGCGCTCGGGTCGAATCGTCAGCGGGGCGGAAACCGAACCAGCGCCTGAACGGCCTCCTCGACCATGGCGACATGGATCTCCACCGTGTCCTCGACGCGCCGCGCGTAGCCCCCCGCGAGAAACGCGACCACGGGAACCCCACGGGATCGCGCCGCCTCGAACGTGACCCGGTCGCGCGCGCGGAGATCGTCGCGCGTCAGACGCAGGCGTCCGAGCTGGTCCTCCTCGAAGGGATCCGCGCCGGCGACGTACGCCACCAGGTCCGGCCGGTGCCGGTCGAGGATGCGGGGGACCCAGTGCTCGAGCGCCGCGAGATAGACCCCGCCGTCCGCGCCCGAGTCGAGGCCGACATCCTGATCGCTCGGAGGCTTGATCGCGGGGTAGTTCTCCTCCTCGTGGATCGAGAACGTGAACACCGACGGATCGTCCCGGAAGATCGCCGCGGTGCCGTTTCCCTGGTGCACGTCCACGTCGATGACGGCCGCGCGGCGGATCGCCTTCCGGTGCTGCATCTCGCGGATCGCGATCGCGACGTCGTTGAAGACGCAGAAGCCCTCGCCATGGTCCGCGAACGCATGGTGGAAGCCTCCGGCGAGATTGATGCCGATGCCGCGCTCCATCGCGAGCGACGCCGCGAGGATGCTCCCGCCCGCGCAGAGGAAGGACGCGTCGACGAGCCCCTTGGAATACGGGAGCTCGAGAACCGCCTCCTCCAGCGCCGACAGCGCTCCGCGCACGAGCTTGTCGACGTACTCGCGGTCATGGACCCGGAGCACCTGCTCCGTGGTAGCGGGTGTGGGCGCCCGGATCTCGCTCTCGGGAATCAGTCCCCTGCGGACGATCTCGTCCCGGATCAGCCGGAACTTGCGCATCGGGAAGACGTGCATCCCGATGTTCGCGTAGTAGCCGTCGTGGTGGACGATCCCGGGTGTGGGGCGCACGGCGGCGCGACTACTCGAACTGGAAGGGAGAGGTGGCCCGCGGGGCCGTTGCCGCGGCCGTTCCCGGAAGGGGCGTGCCGTCGGCCGCCGTGGCGCCGCCGTAGGGCTGGAGCGCCCGGTAGAGGACCAGGACCGCCGCTACGGTGAACGGGTAGCTCGCCGCCGCGGCCAGGGAGTCCCAAATGATCTGGGCCACCTTGACCGCGGGCTGCGCGGAGCCGCTCAGCGCGGCTCCCGCTTCGAGGAACAGCACGGGAGTGATGGCCACGAGCATGGCGAGGATGAGGAGCAGATTGAAGACGATGACCCGGCCGAGCATGCCTCCGAAGTGCGAAGCGCCCAGGCTCACGCTCCTGCCGATCGAAGCGAGCGGTCCGCGAGAGTCCAGGATCAGCGCCGGCTCCGTCAGCCAGAAGAGGACGACGAAGACGAGCACGTAGATCGCGCTCGGGATGAGCGCGAGGAAGAGCGCCCCGCGCAGGACCTCGACCGGGCTTCCGGGGAGGGTCGGCAGCGACTTCACGAAGAGGCCGACCCCGCCGAGAAGGAGAAGCGGAGGCCCCAGGAGGATGAGGGCCTGCACGAACATCGAGAGGATCAAGGCCGGCATCCGCCGGACGGCGATGGGGACGGCCTCGGGGAAGGAGCGCCGCTCGCCCCGGAGCAGCGAGTCCTGCATCGGGAGGAGCAGCGCGGTGACCAGGAACCACAAGGGCACCTGGGCCACGCCGCTCATCACGCCGGAGAGGAAGGCCTGCGACTCGCCGAAGGCATCGGTGTCGAGCGAGAACGCCAGGTAGAGCTCGGTGCCGAGGTTGTAGAAGTACGCGAAGATCAGAAGGGGAAGCGCGGGCCGCATCGAGCCCACGCCCAGCGCGACAACCATGCGCAGGTACGTCCCCAGGGCCGGAAGCGATCGGCGCGCCGCGGGGGCCGCGGCGGAGCGAAGCGGGACGGTGGGCTCGATCCCTTCGATCGACATGGGTCCGCAGTGTACTCCCGCTCGGCGTCTCTCCCAAGTTCTGTTCGAGCGGTGTTCCGATCGGGTAGAGTCCGGTCCGCATGGGCCTCCAGGAATCCTTCTCGCGGGCCGCGGTCCGCCTGAACGACGGGACCCAGCGCTGGATCCCCGGCGCGTTCACGATCGCGTGGATCCTGACGCTCCTCGTGCTCGTCCTCGCCATCACGGTGGGGCGGGCGTCCTTCACGGAGAGCGTGCGCTACTGGGGCGACGGCTTCTGGGAGCTGCTGCCCTTCTCCATGCAGATGTGCCTCGTGATGTTCACGGGGTCCATCGTTGCCGTCTCGCCTCCCGCCGCGCGGCTCCTCTCGTGGCTCGCGTCTCTGCCGCGCACGCCCCGCCAGACGATCGCGCTCATGGCGATCCTGTCGATGCTCCTCGCGCTCTTCCACTGGGGGCTCAGCATCGTGGGGAGCGCGGTGTTGCTCCGCGAGATCGGCAGGCGGCGCACGGCGGTGGACTGGAGGCTCCTCGTCGCGGCGGCCTATCTCGGGATGGGAACCACCTGGCACGCGGGTCTCAGCGCGTCGGCGCCGCTCCTCGTCGCGACGCCGGGCCACTTCCTCGAGAAGGAGATCGGGCTGATCCCGGTCCAGCAGACGCTCTTCGCGCCGTTCAACCTGGTGCTCGTCGCGGTGGTGATGGTGGTGCTCGCGGTGCTCACGCCGCTCCTCCATCCGTCACCGGACCGGGCGGTCACGATCCAGCCGGGGCAGCTGGACGCGATCCGGCTCTTCCGGCCGCCGGCGCGCCCGGTCGGACCCGAAGGAAGAACGGTCGCGGCCCGGCTCGAGCATTCACGCTGGGTGAACTGGACCTTCGGCGCGCTGGCGCTCGTCTGGCTCGGGACGTACCTCATGCGGCCGTCGCATCACGTCACGCTCAACACGCTCAACTTCGTGATGATGGGTCTCGCGGTCGCGCTCCATCCCTCGGCGGCATCGCTCGTCGAGGCGGCGGAGGACGCGGGGAAGCTCGTCTTTGGAATCATCCTCCAGTTCCCGCTCTACGCGGGGATGTACGGCGTGATTCAGGAGACCCGTCTGGCCGAAGCCCTGGCAGGCGCCTTCACGGCCGTGGCGGACGGGCGGACGTACCCGCTCCTCGTCTACTGGTACTCGGGGATCGTGAACTACTTCGTTCCCTCGGGCGGATCGAAGTGGGCGATCGAGGCGCCGTACATCCTCGCGGCCGGCGACTCCCTCGGCGTGCCCGCGGCCAAGGTGGTGACCGCGTACGCGTGGGGGGACATGATGACCGACATCATCCAGCCCTTCTGGGCGATCCCCTTGCTCGCGGCAGCACGCCTCGACTTCCGCGAGATACTCGGGTTCTGCATGATCCTCTTCGCCGTGTACGTGCCGATCGTGTCGCTCGCGTTCCTGCTGTTCCCGCGATAGAATCGCCGCGCGCTCCCTCGCGACCCGGGCGCATCGGCGCCGGCCGCGAGAGAGCTCCCCCCGACCGACATGACACCCGACACCGCCACGCGCGCCCTGGACGAGGAATTCGCGCTCGACGACGAGCAGCGCGCCGCCGTCGAGCACGGCGATGGTCCGCTCCTCATCGTCGCCGGCGCCGGCACGGGGAAGACCACCGTGATCGCCAGGCGCATCGCCCATCTCATCGCGAGCGGCCGCGCGCGATCCTCCCAGATCCTCGCGCTCGCGTTCAACGAGAAGGCCGCGGCCGAGATGCAGGAGCGCGTGGATCTCCTCGTGCCGTACGGTTACGCGGACGTCACGATCCGCACCTTCCACTCCTTCGGGGAGGAAATGCTCTCGAGCCACGGGGTGGAGATCGGGATCGCTCCTGGGTTCACGGTCGTGGACAAGACCGCCCAGGCGCTCTTCCTGGCGGAGCGGCTGGACGAGCTGGGACTCCGGCGCTACGCGCCCCTTTCCGATCCGACCAAGTACCTCGCCGAGCTGGCGAGCTACGTGAACCGGGCCAAGGACGAGCCGGTCCATCCCGACGAGGCGGTGGCGGCGGCGGACGCGATCGAGGACCTGGACGAGCGCGAGCGGGCGGTGGAGCTCGCGGAGGCGTACGCTCGGTACAACCGCCTCCTCTGGAAGGCGGGGCTCGTGGACTTCGGGGATCTGCTCTCGCTTCCGCTCCGATTGCTGGACGAGAGCCGCGCCACGCTGCGGCGCTACCAGGAGCGGTTCCGGTACGTGCTCGTGGACGAGTTCCAGGACACGAACCCGGTGCAATTCGAGATCGTGCGGCGCCTCACGGCCACGCACCGGAATCTCGTGGTGGTGGGAGACGACGACCAGTCGATCTACCGGTTCCGGGGCGCCCATCTCCAGAACATCCTCCAGTTCCGCGAGCGGTATCCGGATACGCGCGAGATCGTGCTCCGGCGGAATTACCGGAGCACGCGCGAGATCCTCGCCGTGTCGCGCCGCGTGATCCAGATGAACAAGGAGCGGCTCGAGACGCGATACGGGATCGTGAAGGCGCTCACCACCGAGATGACGGGGCCGGTGCCGCGCTGGCGCGAGTTCCCGGGGGAGGCGGAAGAGGCGGAATGGGTCGCGCGCGAGATCGGAAGCGGCGTGGCGGACGGATCCCGCCGGTGGCGCGACTACGCGATCCTCGTCCGGACGAACAAGCAGGCGGAGCCTTTCCTGCGCGCGCTCGACCTCCAGGGCGTGCCGTACTACTTCTCCGGAAGCCGCGGGCTGTTCCAGCGCCCCGAGGTCCGCGAGCTGACCTCGCTCCTCCATTCGCTCTACCAGGAGGCGCGCCCCGAGTATCTCTACGTGCTCGCGTCCGAAGGGTACGGCGTCCCGGACGACGATCTCTCGCGGCTCATGCACCGGTTGCGCCTCACCCCGCTCTCCTTCCGCACGCTCCTCGAGCGCGCGGCGGCGAAGCGGGACGAGACCCCGGTCTCGGACGAGGGCCGCGAGCGGATCGCGTCCATGATCGAGGATCTGCGCGAGCTCCAGCTCTACGCGCACGGCCGGCGCACGGGGGAGGTGCTGTACCGGTATCTGGAGCGGCGGGGCATCCTGACGCGTCTCACGCGCTCGGGGGCGTTCGAGGACGAGGCGCGCGCGCGCAACATCGTGAAGTTCTTCTCGATCGTGCGCTCGTTCGAGCGGGTGGCGCTCTCGGATCGCGTGCCGCTCTTCCTGCGGCATCTGGAGGCGATTCAGGAGGTCGGCGAGGACCCCGCCGTTGCCGAGATCGACGACGCGTCGAACGTGGTCCAGGTGATGACGGTGCACAAGGCGAAGGGGCTCGAATTCCCCGTCGTGTTCCTGGTGCAGGTCGCGTCCGACCGGTTCCCCACGCGGAGCCGTTCGGCCGGGCTCTCGCTGCCGACCGAGCGGCTGTCCGACGTGTCCGAGAGCGAGTCCCACCGCGAGGAGGAGCGGCGGCTCTTCTACGTCGCGCTCACGCGTGCGCGCGAGGAGCTCACGCTCACGTACGCGCGCGACTACGGCGGCGCGATGGCCCGGGAGCGGCAGCCGAGCCTCTTCCTGCTCGAGGCGTTCGACCTGGGGAAGCCGTTACCGGCCCGGAAGCGGCGGCGCGTGCTCGAGGAGCTCGAGGTGGAGCGCCCCCACGAGACCGCGACGGCCGTTGCCGATGCCACGGCTCCCTCACGGGAGCTGAAGCAGCTCAGCTATCAGCGGCTCGAGGACTACGAGACCTGTCCGCTCAAGTACCGGTTCCTGCACGAGATCTCGGTCGATCCGATCCTGACGCGCGACCACCGGGTGAACTTCGGGAACGCGGTGCACCAGGCGGTGGCGTTCGCGCTCCAGCGCCGCGCGCTCGGGGAACGGCCCGCGGAGGACGACGTGATCGAGGTGTATCGCCGCGCGTGGCGTAGCGAAGGCTACCGGAACGAGGACCACGAGCGGCGCCGGTTCGAGCAGGGGGTGGAGGCGCTGCGTGCGTTCCTCGCGCGCGAGGCGGACATGGGCGCCGCGCCGTCCGCGGTGGAGCGGCACTTCCGCGTGCGGATCGGGGACGTGATGGTGACGGGGAGCATGGACCGGATCGACGAGACTCCGGACGGCGTCACGGTGATCGACTACAAGACGTCCGAGCTGGACGATCCCCAGAAGGCGGATCCGAACGCGAAGGACAGCCTCCAGCTCCACGTCTACGCGCTCGCGCACAGGGAGATGACGGGGAGAACGCCCGTTCGGCTGGAGCTGCGCTACGTGCTGGGCGGAGAAGTGGGCGCGGTGGCGCCCACGGAAGAGAGGCTCGAGAGGACGCGCGACAAGATCGCCTCGATCGCTCGCTCGATCCGCGCGGGGGAGTTCACGGCCCGTCCCAGCGTGCGGAGCTGCTCCATCTGCGCCTGCCGCCCGATCTGTCGCGACTCGGCCGTGTGATTCTGGGACCGTCCGCACCGAACGACCCCGCCCACTTGCCCCGGGGCAAGTGACACGGTCCACTTGCCGCTGAAAAACGAAGAGCCCTCGCGGATGGCTCCACGAGGGCTCGTGTCTCTTGGGACTGAAGTTAGGCCGCGAGCACCGTGTCGATGACGCTCGTGATCTGGTGCTTCGGCACCGCGCCCACGATCTGCTCGACGACTTTCCCGCCCTTGAAAATGTAGAGGCTCGGGATGCTCTGGATCCGGTACTGGGTCGCGACCCGCTGGTTCTGGTCCACGTCCACCTTGGCGACCTTGATCTTGCCCTGATACTGCTTCGCGACCTCCTCCACGACCGGCGCCACCATCCGGCAGGGGCCGCACCATTCGGCCCAGAAGTCCACCAGGACCGGGATCTTCGACTGGATGACTTCCGCGTCGAAATTGTTGTCGCTCACCTGGAGCACGGCGTCGGACATGAATGCAGCTCCTTCATCGATAAGGGTTACGGCACTCCGAGGAGCGCTCGCCAGCAGTGGCTCAAGACGCTAAATCTTTAGACGCCAGGGATCAAGGCCAGATTCCTGCCCGCGGGAGCCGATGGGCGCCCGCAAGTTGCGGGGTGAGGGGTACCGCGACCGTCGACGCGCCGGCCCCTCGCGAGCCAGCGGGACCTTCGGCCGACCTCCGATACGAGTCAAGTAGCTGTCACATGGTCAGTTGATCGATCAGGGCGTCACCTGAGGTCCCAGGAGCGCCCGCGGGGCGAGAGGCCCGAACGCCCTGTGATCCTGGACCCGGCCGACCTCTCGTTGACACTCCCCGGGGGCGTTCCTAGACTGTGGGGCTTCCGGGCGCCCGCCGTCCGGCTTCAGTCCTCTCCACAGGAGACCCCTTGATCGAAGTCCGGCAGCTCCGGAAGACGTTCCACGACCGCAAGAAAGGTCCGATCCACGCAGTCCGGGACATCTCCTTCACCTGCCCGCCGGGGAAGGTGTTCGGCCTCCTCGGTCGGAACGGCGCCGGCAAGACCACGACCCTTCGCATGCTCGCGACGATCCTCCAGCCCACCTCGGGAACGGCGACCGTCGCGGGTCATGACATCCAGGAAAAGCCTCAGGAGGTTCGCCGCTCGATCGGCTATCTCTCCGGCGACACGAAGCTCTACGACCGGCTCACCGGCCGTGATCTCCTGCAGTACTTCGGCGCGCTCGCGGGTATGAGCCCTGACTCGGTGTCGCGGCGCATCGGAGAGCTGAGCGGTCCCTTCCAGCTTCCCGAGCTCCTCGACAAGCGCGTCGGCAAGATGTCGACCGGCATGAAGCAGCGGCTCTCGATCGCGCGCGTCGTGCTCCACGATCCGCAAGTCTTGATCTTCGACGAGCCCACTTCCGGGCTCGACCCGCTCGCCGCGCGGGAGGTGATCGACCTGATCGGCGGGATGAAGGGAAGGGGTCGCACGGTCATCTTCTCGACGCACATCCTGTCCGAGCCGCCGCGCATCTGCGACGAGATCGCGATCATCGAGAAGGGATTGCTCCTGGCGCAGGGGACGGTGGACGAGGTCTGTCGCCGGCACGGCGGCGGGAACCTCGAGGACTCGTTCATCGCGGTGGTCCGCGGTGCCGAGCGCGAGCACGACCTGGCGGGAGTGGCGGGGAACGGAGGCGGGCGATGACGTCGAAGACCTGGGCCGTCTTCAAGAAGGAGCTCCTCGACACGCTCCGCGACGGTCGCTCCGTGTTTGCGATCTTCGTGTTCCCGTTCGTTCTCTATCCGGCGATGCTCCTCTTCATCGGGTGGATGCAGAGCAAGGACCGCGAGGGCGCGAGCCAGATCCCGGTACAGGTGGGGATCGTGAATGTCGCCGCGTTCCCGACGCTTCCGGACACCCTGGCCCGGTACCCCTCCGTGACCCCGGTCGCGCTCGACGGGGTTCCCGAAGACTGGGAAAAGGCCGGCGTGCACGCCGTGATCTCGATCCCCGCGGACGTGCACGAGCGCCTCGCCCGCGGCGACAGCGTCCGGGTCGAGCTCCTCTATCGGGACGCCGAGAATGCCTCGTCGGCGGCCGCGATGCGAATCCGTCCGGTTCTCGAGCACATCCGTCTCCTCCTGTCGCAATCCTGGGCCCGGAGCCACGGCGCGCAGCAGGTCGACGCGCTCCCCGCGTACGTCGTGGAGCGGAAGGACATCTCCTCCGAGGCCGAGACCGGACGATCGGTCGCGGCGCTCGTGATCCCGTATCTGCTCGTCTTCATGATGGCCGCGGGGTCGATGCACACCGCGATCGACGCGACGACCGGCGAGAAGGAGCGGAGCACGCTCGAGACGCTCCTCGCCACGTCGGCCTCGCGCGCGGAGCTGGTGATGGGGAAGGTCGGGGCGGTCCTCGCGGCGGCGCTCACCGGGGCGCTCACCAGCATCCTGGGCCTCTGGCTCACCTTCTCGGTGATCATGAAGATCTTCCCGACGACCCAGGAGAGCGCGCTCCAGATCACGATCGGTCCGGACAAGCTCCTCTTCATCTTCCTCACGATGCTCCCGGCCGCGGTCTTCTTCAGCGCGGTCCTGGTCGCGATCGGCTGCTTCGCGCGGAGCATGCGCGAGGGACAGACCTACGCCACGTACGTCTACATGGGGGCGGTCTTCCTGGGGCTCATGAGCTTCGGGCAGCAGACGCCGCCCGCGTCGCGATTCTACATCCCGATTCTCAACACGGCGCTCGTCCAGCGTGAGATCCTCATGGAGAGCGTGCAGATGGCTCACGTCCTGACCGCGGTCGGCGTCACGGCGGCCGCGGCGGTGGTCATGATGGTCGTCGCCGTGCGACTCTTTTCCAACGAGGAGGTCCTGTTCCGCACCTGATCGCGGGCTCCCGCCCGCGTGTGACCCGGATGGAGGCACGATGAAGCGCGATATCGACGAGCTCTTGCGGGCCCGAGGTCTCTCGGCGGCCCTCGTGATCAAGGGGGAGATCCCCAACTTCACGTTCCGCTACCTGGTCGGGCCCCCGGCGGCGCACCTCTCCACGGGCATCCTGGTCTGGAAGCCGGGACAGAAGCCGCACCTGGTCCACGGCGCGATGGAACGGGACAGCGCGGCGGCCACGGGGTTCGAGCGGAGCGACTACGGCACCCATGGATATCGCCAGCTCCTCGAGGAGGAGGGGACGCGGGACGGCGCGATGGCGCGGCTCCTCGCCAAGGTGGTGAACGAGCTCGGCATCACGGGGCCCATCCTGGTCCAGGGCACGGCCGACGTCGGGCGCTATTACCACGTGCTCACGAGGCTCCGCTCGCTCGTGCCGGGGCTCGAGATCGCCGAGGACGAGGATCTCGGACTCTTTGATCGCGCCCGGTCGACCAAGGAGCCCCAGGAGATCGAGGCCACGAAGAAGGTGGGAGATGCCTGCGCGCGGGCATACGGCCGCATCCGCGAGATCATCGCGGGAGGACGCCTGAAGGGCACGAAGCTCCACGACGCGGAGGGACCGGTCACGATCGGGCGCCTGCGCCGCGAGGTGAAGCGGGTCTTCTTCGACGCGGATCTCGTGGAGCCGCACGGGAACATCATCGCGATGGGCCGCGACGCCGGCGTGCCGCACAACGAGGGGAACGACGACGACGTCCTCGAAGAGGGCCGGCCGATCGTGATCGACCTCTATCCCGCGCAGGCGCAGGGCGGATACTTCTTCGACGTGACGCGCACGATCTGCGTCGGCCGCGCGTCGCAGGAGGTCCGCGAGATCCACGCGCTCGTCCACGAGGCGGTCCGGAACACGGTGGACCAGCTCGCGATCGGCGCGCCGGCCCGCGTGTACCAGGACCGCGTGTGCGATCTCTTCGAGTCCCGCGGCCACAAGACGATCCGGCAGGACGAGAAGCTCCTCGAGGGATACGTCCACGGGCTCGGGCACGGGATCGGTCTCGAGGTGCACGAGCGTCCGCACCTCGGCGGCACGGCGCAGAACCGGGACCAGATCGCGCCGGGCTCGCTCTTCACGATCGAGCCGGGGCTCTACTATCCCTCGCGGGGTATCGGCGTGCGGATCGAGGACGTGGTCTACGCGCGTCCCGACGGCACGTTCGAGAACCTGACTCCGATCCCGTACGACCTGGAGGTCGCTCCCGCCTCGAGCTGATGCCTCCCGCCGCCCTGGAAGAAGGAACCGGGTGATCCGACAGCCCGCGCGGCGCAAGCGTGAGCGCGCGATTCTCGCGGGACGCGCTCCGGGGCGCGTCCAGGAGCAGGAGCGCGCCCTGACCGAGCTCCGGCTCCTCGCGGAGACCGCGGGCGCGGAAGTCCTGGGCGAGGTGCTCCAGCGCCGCGGCTCCGTGCGCTCCGCGACCTTCCTCACCAAGGGAAAGATCGACGAGGTGCGCGCTCTCTCCGGCGAGCACCAGGCGACGCTCCTCCTGCTGGACGACGATCTCTCCCCCGCGCAGAGCCGCAATCTCGAGCAGGATCTCGAGCTCCGCGTCGTGGACCGGAGCGGGCTCATCCTCGACATCTTCGCGCGTCGCGCGCGCACGCGCGAGGCACGGCTCCAGGTGGAGCTGGCGCAGCTCGAGTACCTGCTGCCGCGCCTCACGCGCATGTGGCAGCACCTCGGTCGGCTCGGCGGCGGCATCGGCACACGAGGCCCCGGGGAGACGCAGCTCGAGGTGGACCGCCGCCGCATCCGCGAGCGCATCGCGAAGCTGAAGCGCGAGCTGGAAGGCGTCGTGCGCGAGCGCCGCGTGCAGCGGAAGGGGCGGAAGAGCTGCTACAAGGTATCGCTCGTCGGGTACACCAACGCGGGCAAGTCGACCCTCTTCAACTCGCTCACGCGCGCCAAGGTCTACGTGGAGGATCAGCTCTTCGCCACGCTCGATCCCACCACGCGCGCCTTCGCGAACGCGGCGGGAGCGCGCGTTCTCCTCACGGATACGGTGGGCTTCATCCGGAAGCTGCCGTCCCATCTCGTGGCGTCGTTCCGCGCGACGCTCGAGGAGGTGGCCGAGGCGGATCTCCTCCTCCACGTCGTGGATGCGTCCGAATCGGCCCCGCAGGCGCACATCGACGCCGTCGAGGGCGTGCTCGAGGAGATCGGCGCGCTCCACCGTCCGAGGCTCCTCGTGTTCAACAAGATCGACGCCGTGGAGGACGAGGTGGTCGTGATGGGGCTTCGCGCGCGGTATCCGGGAGCGGTCTTCGTCTCCGCGATGACGCGCGAAGGGATCCAGGAGCTGCGCGACGAATCGATCCGGCGGCTCCTCTCGGAGCACGGTGTCGACCGGGCGAGAGCGGACGGCGCGTGAGCGCAGAAGGCACGTGAGCGCTCCCGGATCTTCGGCAGCCCTCCCCTCCGCCGGAACCCTCGACCGGATCGCCGCGATCCAGGGCGCGGTACGCGACGCGGGACTCC
>DASTBC010000175.1 GCA_035712245.1 Candidatus Eisenbacteria bacterium | reverse complement strand
CGCGATCTCCGCGAGCGACGGCCGCACCCGCCGCGCGATGGCGTGGCTCTGGGCCTTCCGGCGGGATCCCTCGACGAGCCGCACCACGATGGACGCGAACCGGGCGTCGCGGCGGAAGTCATAGTGACGCACGAGGCCGTTGAACGTGACCGGTGCTCCGAGCCCGGCGTGGATCACGTGCGACTCGACCTCGGGCTCCCGCGCCACCCTCGCGGCCACCTCTTCGGCAGCCACGAGCGTGCGCTCGACCGGAGTGCCCGGCGGCAGGTCCAGCAGGACCTCGAACTCGCTCTTGTTGTCGAAGGGGAGCATCTTGACGGTCACGACGCGAAACGCCACGAGAGAGACCGCCGCGAGGAAGAGAAGCGCGATCGTCGCGAAGAAGACGTTCCGGGAGCGCGCATCCGTGAGGAGACGCCCCATGCGCCTGCGGTACAGCCGGTCGAGCGGCCCCTCCGCCTGCTCGTGTCCCCCGGCGTCGTCGCCCGACGATCCGTCCGCGCCTTCCGGCGTGCCGCCGCCGCGCGCGGCGGGCCCGTCCGCCCGCAGGCGCGACGCGAGCACCCGGCGCGCGGCCCAGGGGGAAACGATGAAGGCGACGCCGAGCGAGAAGATCATGGCGAACGACGCTCCGACCGGGATCGGCTTCATGTACGGGCCCATGAGCCCGCCCACGAACGCGAGGGGGAGGATGGCGGCGATCACGGTCACCGTGGCCAGCACCGTGGGATTCCCCACCTCGTCCACGGCCTCGACCACGCGCCGGTCGGGCTCGCGCCCGTCCTTCATGCGGAAGTGCCGCGCGATGTTCTCGACCACCACGATGGCGTCGTCGACCAGGATCCCGATCGAGAAGATGAGCGCGAAGAGCGTGACGCGGTTCAGCGTGTACCCGAGGAACCGGTAGACGAAGAGCGTGAGGGCGAGGGTCACCGGGATCGCGATCGCCACGACGAGGGACTCGCGCTTCCCCAGCGCGACCGCGATCAGCACGATCACCGAGAGCGTCGCGAGGAGGAGGTGGAACATGAGGTCGTCCGACTTGTGCCGGGCGGTCTCGCCGTAGTCGCGCGTCGTGGTCACGCGGACCCCGCTGCCGAGAAGCGTAGGTCGGAGCGCCTCGACGCGTGCGTGGAGCCCCTGCGTGAGGCTCATCGCGTTGACGCCGGGGAGCTTCGCGACCTCGATCGTGACCGCCGGGTGGCGCGGTCCCGCGCCCTCCGCGAAGAGGACGTACTGCGTGGGCTCGCCGGGGCCGTCGCGCACGGTGGCGATCTCGGAGAGCCGGACCGGTCTCCCTCCGCGCACCGCGATGGGGAGGGAGCGGATCTCCTCGGCGGAGGCGAGCGACGCCTCGGCGCGGAGCGAGATCCACCCCTCGCGCTGCGCCGCCTCCCCCGCGGGGAGGGAGAGTCCGGAGCTCCGGAGCACGTCGAGGAGCTGGTCGAGGGTGAGACCGGCGGCGGTCATCCGCCCGGGATCGGGCTCGACACGAACCTCGCGGGGCTCTCCTCCCAGGATGCGCACGCGGGCGACACCATCGGCCTTTCGGATCTCCGCCGCCAGCTCGGCCGCGACGCGGCGGAGCTCACCCGTGTCCAAGCCGCGATCCTCGGAGCTCCACAGGGTCAGGGCGAGCACGGGCACGTCGTCGATGGAGCGGGGGGAGACGCTGGCGACCGCGGCGCCTTCCGGAAGCGACGGCGCGATCTCGTCGAGGCGGGTCCGCACGCGAGCCCACGCCTGATCCGGATCCCCGCCCACGACGAAGCGGGCGATGATCAGCGCGCCGTCCTCGCGCGTGGTCGAGTAGAGGTACTCGACCCCGGGGATGATCGAGAGCTGGCGCTCGACCACCGCCGTGAGCTGACGCTCCACCTGCTCGACCGGAGCCCCCGGCCAGGCGAGGGAGATGTCGATCATCGGCACCTGGATCTGCGGCTCCTCCTCGCGGGGGAGGGTGATCAGCGCCGCGAGCCCGAGGAGGATCGAAGCCACGATCGTGAGGAGCGTGAGCTTCGAGTGCAGGAAGGTCCGCGCGATCCGGCCGGCGGGACCGAGGGAGCGGATCTCGAGGCTCACGGCGCGACCGTGACCGCGCGTCCGTCGGTGAGTCCCGACGGGTCCGCGGCGATGATCTCGCCCGGAAGGAGACCGGCGAGGAGCTCGGTGCCCTCGGCGTCCGAGCGCCCGGCGCGTACCCACCGGAGCCAGGCCTTGCCGTCCCGGATCACGAAGACGCCG
>DASTBC010000174.1 GCA_035712245.1 Candidatus Eisenbacteria bacterium | reverse complement strand
CGGCGCGCTCGAAGCCGGGTATCAGACGCGCGCGATGGGGCACATGGTACACGTCCCGGAGCGAATCGTCCAAGAGGTCCACGCGCCCGACCGACAGATTGTGGAGGAGCGCGAGCGCCCGGGCCGTGTTCGCGGCCGCGTCGCGCAGCGAGACCTGCCGCGGCAGGATCGCTCGCGCCTCCTCGGTCGAGATCCGTGTCTCGGGGATCACGAGCGTGATCGCGACGCCGCGCGGCTTCGGGAGCCGTAGCGCTTCGACCGAGCCGTTCGCGCGCGGAAGCGAGAGGACGAACCCGCCGAAGAGGGCCGGGGCGACGTTGTCGGGATGCCCCTCGAGGCGGATCGCCTCGCGGAAGAGATCCTCGGGCGAGAACCGGTCGCCGAGCCAGTGGTTCGCGAGCGTGAGCCCCGCCACGATCGCCGCGGCGCTCGACCCGAGGCCCCGCGCGACGGGAATCCGCGAGCGGACCGTGAGCGCCACGGTCGGAACCGGCGCGTCCGCGAGCCGGCAGATGTCGCGAAACGCGGAGAGGATCGGATCTCGATGGGGGTCGAGGACGAGGTCGCTTCCCTCTCCCAGGCGCTCGATCCGGTAGCCCTCGGGAATGCGGCGCGCCGTCGCGACCAGCGGGATCCTGAGCGCGAGTCCCAGGCAGTCGAAGCCGGGGCCCAGGTTCGACGTCGAGGCGGGAACGGTCGCGGACCAGACCCCGAATCCGGCCGAGCGCAGCCGCTGCTTGGGCCGTGCGGACGACGCGGCCCCGCGGGTGCGGCGCTCGCGGGCGCTCATGCGCGCACGATCCCCCTCACTCGAGGAGCGCGCGGCGGAGCGCGTCCGGGTCCGCGTCCACGCGCTCGACCTTGGGGGAGACCTCGATGGCCCGTTCGGGGTCCTTGAGCCCGTGACCCGTGAGGGTGGCGACCGCGAGGCGCACCTCGCGGAGCGCCCCGGTCGGACCGAGCTTGAGGAGGCCCGCGATGCCGGCCGCCGACGCGGGCTCGACGAACACCCCCTCGGTGTCCGCGAGAGCGCGGTACGCCGCGACGATCTCGTCGTCGCTCACCATGTGGATCGAGCCCTTCGACTCGTCCCGCGCGCGAATCGCGCCTTCCCACGAGGCCGGATTTCCGATCTTGATGGCGGTCGCGAGCGTCGTGGGCTCGGCGACGCGCTCGCCGCGCACGATGGGAGCGGCCCCTTCGGCCTGGAATCCGAGCATGCGCGGCACGCCGCCTCCGTCGCGGCGGGCCCGCTCCACGTACCCCTTCCACGCCGCGGTGATGTTGCCCGCGTTTCCGACGGGAAGGGCGTGCGCGTCCGGGACGCGGCCCTGGAGCGCCGCCACGATCTCGAAGGCGATCGTCTTCTGTCCTTCGATCCGGTCCGGGTTGATCGAGTTCACCACCGCGACCGAGCCCTCGCGCGACAGCTCGCGCACGAGCTCGAGCGCGTGATCGAAGTTCCCGCGCACCGCGAACACCCGGGCGCCGTGCACCATGGCCTGGGCGAGCTTCCCGAGCGCGATCTGTCCCTCGGGGATCACGACGGCGCACCGGAGCCCCGCGCGGGCCGCGTACGCGGCGGCCGAAGCGGACGTGTTCCCCGTGGACGCGCAGAGGACCGCGCGGGCGCCCCGGCCGACCGCGCGCGACACCGCGACGGTCATGCCTCGATCCTTGAAGGAGCCGGTGGGGTTCATGCCCTCGAGCTTGAGGTAGAGCTCGAGTCCCGGCGCGATCCGCGCGGCGAGCCGCGGCGCCGGAACGAGCGGCGTGTTCCCCTCGAGGAGCGTGACCACGGAGGACTCCTCGATGGGAGGCAGGATGTCCCGGAACTCGCGCACGATGCCTCGCCACGCGGTGCGGGCCTGGGCCGTCGTGGAGGTCCGGTCCGTGCTCATAGGTCGAAGATCCTCACGGCGCGCGGCGCCTTGCGGATGGTAGGAAGCTCGGCGATCGCGCGCACCGCGTCCCGGATGTCCCGGTCGCGCGCTTCGTGGGTCAGCATGGTGATCGAGGCCTCGCCGCGCACGCCGGGCTCCTGGAACATCTGGGCCACGCTCACGGACGTGGCCCCGAGGCGGTTCGCGACCTGGGCGAGCACGCCGGGGCGGTCCTCCACGAGGAGACGGATGTAGGCCTTCGTGCGCACCTCGTCGAGGGGGAGCCGTTCCGCCGGCTCGGGCTCCGCGCTCCGCGCGGCATTTCCCGGCTTCGACGTTCCGCCGGCGGGAGCGTCGGAGGATGCGGCCACCGGCGCCATGGCGCCCGCCTCGCGCCGCGCGTTCCACTCGCGCGCCGTCGCCATGACATCCCCCAGGACCGCCTGCGCGGTGGGCAGCGCCCCCGCGCCCTTCCCGTAGAGCATCATCGATCCCGAAGCCTCGCCGCGAAGGTAGACGCCGTTGAACTCGTCGCGCACGGCAGCGAGGAGATAGCGCTTCGGGATGAAGGCGGGATGGACGCGCACGTCGAGCCCGGTCGGCGTCCGGATGGCGATCCCGAGGAGCCGGACCGTGTAGCCGAACCGGTCCGCCTGGCGGAGATCCTCGAGCTCCATGCCCACGATGCCCTCCGTGGGAACGGAGCCGTGCTCGATCCCCGTGCGGAAGGCGCGCCGCACCAGGATCGTCAGCTTCTGCCCCGTGTCGGCGCCCGAGAGGTCGAGCGAGGGATCCGCCTCGGCGAATCCGAGCCTGCGGGCCGCGTCGAGCGCCTCCGCGAAATCGCGGCCCTCGCGCTCCATGGTCGAGAGGATGTAGTTCGTCGTCCCGTTCAGGATGCCCACGAGGAGCAGGAAACGCTCGGTCCGCAGTCCGTGGTCCAGCGACTGGAGCACCGGGATGACCCCGCCGACCGACGCCTCGTAGCGGATGGTGGTCCCCGCGCTCTTCGCGAGACGCTCGAGCGCGCCGCCGTGCACGGCCATGAGGTGCTTGTTCGCGGTGACGACCGGAATGCCGCGCTCGAGCGCGCGCGTCACCGGAGGGAGCGAGCGGTCGGCGCCTCCCATCACCTCGACGAGCACGTCGACGTCGGGAGCGCTCGCGACCTCCATGGGATCGCCGCCGACGTCGGCCTGGCCGAGCTCCGCATCGCGCCGCTTCGAAGGATCCCCGACGGCGACACGCGTCAGCCGGAGCGGGCCGCCCGATGCCTGCGTGACGTCGCGCTCGCGCTCGCGGAGCAGTCGAAGCAACCCGGTGCCGACGACGCCGCAGCCGAGCATGCCGATGCGGAGGGGGGGTGACATGTGGCCGCCCACGCTACGGGACGCGTGGTGCGGTGTCAAACGAGGTAGGGAGCGATGGTAACGAAAGGCGGCTCAGCGCTACGCGGCTCCTGCGGGCGGGCGTGGGGATGGCCGGCCGGAGGGAGCACCGCAGCGAGTCGCGGTATCCGCAAACGCCTCTCTGTCGAACGAGCGAGAAAGCGACCGGAGGCCGGTCATCCCCACGCCACGCCCGCAGGAACCGCGTCGCGCTGAGCTGCCCTTCGTTTCCAACTACCTACTGCGTGGAGGACCCCACTTCTCACGGAAGGCGCGGAACGAGAAGCCCGGATCGATCCGCTTGAGCTCCCGCGCCGCGCGATGCAGCCGCCGGCGCGCCTCGACGGCGTGGCTCTTCTGCCATTCCACGTAGCTGTCGAGGAGCGCGTCCCACGTGATGCGGCGATGCTCTCCCTCGAAGGACTCCTGGGCGGAGCGCTCGATGTGGAACACCTCGCCCGCGCTCAGCCGCCGGATCAGGTGGAGGTACTCGCCGCTCATCCACGTCATGACGCGCGTGTAGGCCTCGAAGTTGCGCGACAGCTTGTCCATGACCTCGGTGATTCCGGCCCGGGTGCCGTAGAGCCGCTCCGCGTACGCCGAGGCGAACTGGTAGTAGGACTTGCCGCGTCCCGTGAGTCGGCTCGTCTCCTCCTCGGGCGCGCGGTGCGGGGCCACGCCGGCCATGCCCTCGCTGAACACGCCGAGCGAAACGTACAGGAAGTCCGCGTTCGCCTTGTACACGCGATAGCGGTGGCGCCGGTCCTTGCTTTCCTGGACGCGGGCGAACACGTCCGCATCGCGGGTCGACACGAGATCGGCGCGAAGGAGGTCCTCGCGGCCGGAGACCACGCCCGAGAGGAGGGCGGCCGTATAGACGTTCACGTCCTCGTCGTACTCGGCGAGGTCGGAGGGAAGATCGGAATCGATCCGCGAGAGAAGGAAGCTGTTGATGAAGAAGTATCCGACGTCTTCGCGGGAGATCGGCGCACCCGGATCGAGATGGGACGCGAGCTTCAGGTAACGCGGACCGTTCATGTCACGTGACCCTCCTCGGGCCACGGGACCCCGGCGGGGCCCTGACCCGGGGAGGATTTGAGCATCACTCATGCCATCCGGCTTGCACGTTGCGACGGCCCCCGGCCGGGGGCGTTCGCCTTCCAGAACACCCGCGTTTTCAGCCGGTTCCGGCCCTTCACCCCTTGCCGGGCGGCGCTGGGGGAAAGTCCCCAATCCGTCACGGTGGTGCGAAAAGCCACCCGTTCGCAAACTGCCCGGCGGTGTTTTCCCCCGTCGCGAACCGCCCGGCGGGCGGTGCGGTCAGGCGTGAGGACCGAGCGGCAAGAAGATGTAGAGGAAGCTCCGAACGACGACGGTGAAGTAGACCGCGAGCACGGTGAGCACGGCGCCGTAGAGCCATTTCACCCGCTTGCGGTACCTCCAGAGGAGGACGCAGCCGAGCGAGGGGACGAGCGTCTTGTAGACCCAGAAGGAATAGGGCGAATGCTCGAGGAGGAGCGCCATGAAGCGATTCGCCTCGATCATCATCTTCACGTTGAGGAGATAGACGGTCTGCGCGGCGTCCGTGTAGTTCAGGATGCCGACGCCCCAGAGCATCCAGAACATCTGCTGCTCCATCCGTCCCTCGGCGCGCCGGTCCGCCCGACGTCTCTGTGCGCTCCGCCGCTCCGCGACTGGCTTGCCTGGCAATCCCGTCTCCTCCCTTCGGGTCCTTACGGCTCAGCCCCTTATCGGCAGGACGAGCCCGGAACTTTCGCGCGGAACCGTCGAAAGCGCAGGCATTTGACACCCCTCGAAGACGGGTGGTAGAGTGCCCTTCCGTACCCTCACCCGAGGACCGCCCAAGCCATGGAAGTGCTGATCGGTACGGCCGAGATTCAGCGACGCATCGCGGAGCTGGGAAAGCAGATCGCGCGGGACCATCCGGAGGGCGTACCGCTCCTCGTCGGCGTCCTGAACGGCTGCATCTTCTTCGTGGCAGACCTCATGCGTTCCGTTCCGATCCCCCACGAGATCGACTTCGTGAGCGTCACGTCGTACGGATCGTCCAGCGAGTCGAGCCGCGCGCCACGGCTTCTCAAGGACCTCGAGAGCGAGGTCCGGGGACGCGACGTGATCCTGGTCGAAGACATCGTGGACAGCGGGCACACGCTCCACTTCCTGCGCGAATCGCTCCTCGCGCGCGGACCGCGCTCCCTGAAGATCGCGACGCTGCTCGACAAGCGCGAGCGCCGGGAGCGCGAGGTGCCGCTCGACTACGTGGGCTTCGAGGTGCCCGACCGGTTCCTCGTGGGCTACGGCCTGGACTATGCCGAGCGATTCCGGCATCTCCCCTACATCGCCGCCGTCGACCCCGCGGAGCTCGCGCCCGCGCCCGGCCGCGTGTCGGAAGAGGCGGTCCGGCGATGATGGCCGACCGCACGCGCCGCTGTGTCCTCATCGGAATCGCCGGGGGAACCGGAGCCGGCAAGACGCTCGTCGCGAGCTCCATCGTCGAGGCCCTCGAGGGCGAGGGCGTCGCGCTCCTGGAGCAGGACTCGTACTATCGCGACCTTCGCCACATCCCGCTCGGCGAGCGGGAGACCCGGAACTACGACCACCCGGACGCGTTCGATCGCGACCTCCTGCGCTTGCATCTCGCCTCCCTCCTCGAGGGTCGCGCGATCGACATGCCGGTCTACGACCGGAAGAGCCACACGCGTGGAGCGGAGACCCGCCCGGTTCCGCCCGCGCGCGTGGTGGTGCTGGACGGCATCCTGATCCTCGAGGATCCAGCGCTTCGCCAGCTCCTCGACATCAAGCTCTACGTCGACGCCGACCCGGACATCCGCTTCATCCGGCGGCTGAAGCGCGACCTCGTGGAGCGGGGCAGGACGCTGGACCAGGTGATCCGGCAGTACGAGGCCACGGTCCGGCCGATGCACCTGCAGTACGTGGAGCCCTCGAAGCAGCACGCCGATCTCATCATTCCCGGAGGCGGTTACAACGCCGTCGCCATCGATCTGATCGTCTCGAAGATCCGCTCGCTCCTCCTCCAGCCGGCGTCCCGTTGAGCGCCTGGGTTCCGCTCCTCTCGATCCCGATCGAATGGGCGGCGCTCGCGCTCCTCGTGGTCGCGTGCCTCTACTGGGAGCGCGCGGGATTCTCGGGGCTCGGGGTCGAGGGCGCGTTCGCGAGCGGGATGGTGGGGCTCGCGCTCGGATACGAGTGGACCTCGAGCTATCCCCTCGCGCTCCTGGTCGCGGCCGGGTTCGCCGCGGCGTTCGCGCTCGCCGCGGGCGGACTGCTCCGCGCGTTCCGGACGGACACCGCGATCGGCGCGCTCGCCCTGAGCCTCGTGCCGGTGTGCGCGCTCCAGATCCTCTACCGGAGCGGCCTCGCGATCACCGAGGGGACGCCGCCCCCGGGACTCATCCGCGGCACGGACCTCGACGGCACCTACGCCGAGGACCTCGCCATGAATCCCGTGCTCTGGGCGGCTCCGTTCGTCGTGGCACTGGCCGGATGGACGCTGCGTCACACGCCGTTCGGACTTCGCGTGCGCGCGTTCGGCGAGAATCCCGCCTGGCGCGTCCCGGGCTCGCGCCCCGCGCTCTATCGATTCGGGGCGATCGTCCTGGGAGCGCTCTGGACCGTTCCCGCGGCCGCGCTCCTCGCGCGGACCCATCTGGAATCGCCCCCGCTCGCGCTCGGTATCCTCGCGCTCGCCTGCGTGATCGCGTCGCGATGGTCCGTGCTCGGGGGCGTTCTCCTCGCGGCGGGCCCGGCGATCGCGCGCTCGTGCCGCCCGTATGCCGGAGACCACCCGGGGTGGGCCATCGCGCTCGAGATCCTGCCCTACCTGCTCGGGCTCTCGTATCTCGCGCTCCTCTCGCGACGGGCGCTTCGCGTCTCCTTCGCTCCACGCGCGGGAACCGACCCGGATCTCCTGTGAGCACGGCGTTCCCGCGGCGCCGCGCCGGGGAGGACGCCGCCGCGCCGTTCGATCCCGAGGCGGCGCTTCGCGTCATCCGCAAGCGCACGCAGGCGTCGCCACGAGTCGCGCTCGTGCTCGGGAGCGGTCTCGGCGTCCTCGCCGAGGGCGTGGCGTGGGAGGCGAGCATCGCCACCACGGACCTTCCCGGCCTTCCGAGGTCCACCGTCGCGGGACACTCCGGCCGGCTCCTCCTCGGCCGGTGGGCGGGACGGACCGTGGTCGTGGCGCAGGGACGCTCGCACCTCTACGAGGGCTACTCCGCGGAGGAGGTGACGCGGATGATCCGGCTCTTCCACGGGCTCGGCGCGAAGGCGCTCGTGCTCACGAACGCGGCCGGAGGGATCACGCACCGCATGACGCCGGGCTCGCTCATGCTCGTGGAGGACCAGGTGAGCCTCCAGTGGAGATCCCCGTCGCGCCCTGGCGATCCGGAATCGGACGTCGAGGAGGAGGGACGCCGCGCGCTCGTTCCGCCGGGCCCGCGCGGGCTGGCGGCACGGCCGACCTACGCGCCGGATCTCCTCGCCAAGGCCGCGCGCGCCGCGGTCGTCGCGGGCGTCCGCGCCGAGCGCGGCACGCTCGGCGTGATGCTCGGCCCGTCGTACGAGACGCCGGCCGAGATCGCGATGCTCGAGCGCATGGGCGCCGACGCGGTCTGCATGTCCACCGCCGCCGAGGCTTCGCTCGCGTCCTCGCTCGGGCTCCCCACCGTGGGAATCTCGTGCATCACGAACCGGGCTGCGGGAAAGAGCCCGGTCCCGCTGCGCCACGCGGAGGTCACCGGCGCGGTCCAGGCGGTGGCGCCGGCGCTTCGATCGCTGCTCGAGCGGTTGATTCTCGCGTTGGCGTAGACCGAACGAAGGGCAGCTCAGCGCAACGCGGTTCATGCGAGCGGGCGGAGGGGGCAGGGCGGGTTCGGCCTTCTTGCTCGCTCGTTCGACGTCCACGCGTC
>DASTBC010000173.1 GCA_035712245.1 Candidatus Eisenbacteria bacterium | reverse complement strand
GGAGCCCGATCCTGATCCGGACGGGCACGATGATCACGCGCACGGATTGATGGGGCGCGCCGCAGGCCGCCGTCGAGAGCCACTACTTCGGTTCCGGAACCAGGCTCAGCGGGACCAGCTCCACGTCGATCCGGACTCGATCGGGTCCGCTCGTGAAGTCTCCGTCGTTCACGCGCAGCTGGAAGTCGACCCGGCCGGGGAGTAGCGGGGCCGTGAAGCTCGGGGTGGGTCCGGTGAGATTGTTCCCACCGTTCACGGGGTCTCCCTGCACCTGGCGCCAGACGTACGTGAGGGGCTGCCTCTCCGGATCGGAACTTCCCGTTCCGTTCAGCGTCACCGTGGATCCGACGAGAACCGTCTGATCCGGCCCCGCGTTGGCCGTGGGGGCGAGATGGGTCGTTTCGAAGGTCCAGACGTGATCTTCCTGGAGCGTGTTTCCGTCGAGATCGCGGATCCCCGTCGTGAGCGTGGCCGTGTAGTCCGTGAGCGCGGCGAGGGAGGAGGCGGGATTCAACGTGATCGTGGCGCCGCTGATCGACATATCTCCCGACACGGATCCGGTGCTGTCGCTCAGGGCGAAGGTCGCGCTCGTCACCGATGCGGGGTCGACGCTCTCGGAGAAGGTCGCGGTCACGTTCGCGGTCAGGGAGACCAGCCGGGCGCCATCCGCCGGGGTCACCGAGCCGACCGTGGGCGCCGCGGTGTCCGGAGCCGCCGTGCTGAAGCTCCAGGTGAAGTCCGACGCGAGCGCGTTTGCGGCCAGATCCTCCACACCCGTCGTGACTCGCGCCGTGTAGGTGGTGCCGTCCGCGAGCGGAGCCAGCGGATCGAACGTCGCGATCGGTCCCGACAAGGAGACCGTGCCCGCGACCGCGCCGCCCGGCCCCTCAACCGTGAAGGTGGACGCGCTCACCGAAGCCGGAGCGACCGCCTCCGAGAACGTCGCGGTGACGTTCACGCCGGTTCCGACCTGCGTCGCGCCCGAGAGCGGCGTGACCGCGCTCACCGCCGGAGGCGTCGTGTCGGGCGCCGGTTCCGTGGTGAACGTCCAGACGAAGCTCGACGCGAGGTGGTTCCCGGCGAGATCCTCCACACCCGTCGTGACGGTTGCCGTGTAGAGCGTCGCGTACGCGAGCGGAGCGTCGGGACGCAGGGACGCGGTCGTGCCGGAGAGGGTCACGGACCCCGCGACCTCGCCCGAACCGCCGGTCAAGGTCATCGTCCCGGCGTTCACGGAGGAGGGCAGCACCGCCTCCGAGAACGTCGCCCGGATGGTCGCGTCGACGTCGACACTCGGAGCATCGTCCACGGGCGTCGTCGCGATCACGGCCGGCGGGGTCGTGTCCGGCGGCGGCGCGGTCGTGAATGTCCAGACGAAGTCCGCCGCGAGATGGTTTCCGGCGAGATCCTCGACGCCCGTCGTCACACGCGCGGTGTAGGCGGTGTTCGCCTGGAGCGGCGCGGACGGCGTGAGCGTCGCGGCCTGTCCCGAGAGGGACACGCTCGCCGCCACGTTCCCGCCGGGACCCGAAAGGAGGAAGGTGGTCCCGTCCACGGTCGCGGGGAGCACGGGCTCCGAGAAGGTCGCCGTGACCGCGATCCCGGTGCTCACGTTCGTGGCGCCGTCGAGGGGCGTGACGGAGGAAACGGTGGGGGGCGTCGTGTCCGGCGCGTCCGCCGTGGTGAACTTCCACACGTAATTCGTCGCCAGGCCGTTCCCGGCGAGGTCCTCCACGCCGGTCGTGATCGTGGCCGTGTGCTCGGTGCCGTGGGCCAACGGCACGGAAGGCGTGAACGTCGCGGTGAAGTCCGTGAGCGTCACCGTGCCGGACACCGCGGTCGAGCCGGCCGCGAGGAGGAACGTGCTCGTGGTGATCGTCGCGGGGTCCACCGCCTCCGTGAAGGTCGCCTTCACGGTCGTACCGGGGTCGACGTCGGTCTCCGTGCTGAGGGGCTCCACCGAGGCAACCTCGGGCCGCGTCTCGTCCGGCGTAGGCGCCGTGGTGAAGGCGAACACGACGTCCGACGCGAGATGGTTCCCGGCAAGGTCCTCGGCGTCCGAGGTCACTCTCCCCGTGTACGTGGTCTCGAAGGCCAGTGGGCTGGAGGGAGTGAAGGACGCGGTGGCGCCGCTCAGATCGACGGTCCCCGCGACCTGTCCGGAGGGGCCGGTGAGACGCAGGGTGCCCGCGTCGAACGAGGACGCGTTCATCAGCTCGGAGAAGATCACGTGCACGCTGGTGGTCACCACCACCCCCGTGGCGCCGTTACCCGGCGAGACGTCGACGACCGCCGGCGGGGTGGTGTCCACCGGGGGGCCCGTCGTGAACGTCCAGACGAAGTCCGCCCCGAGCGCGTTGCCAGCCAGGTCCTTCACGCCGGTGGTGACCCGCGCGGTGTAGGTCGTGTTCGGATCGAGGGGACTCGTGGGCGTGAACACCCCGATCGAGTCCGTCGCCGAGACCGAGCCGGAGACCGGGGACGTGTTGCTCACGGTGAATGTCGAAGACGTCACCGAGGAAGTCTGGAGTCGCTCGGAGAAGGCGGCGCGCACGGTGGTGGCGCCCTGGACCCCGGTCGCCCCGTTGCCGGGCGCCACCGATACGACGCTGGGTCCGGTGTGGTCCCCGGGCGGGGCAGGGGTCGGAGTCGTGAGCTGGCTCTCGTCGCAGGAGGCGAGGGCGAGGCAGATCCAACCGCAGAGAACAGTGAAGCGGAGCCGGGCCGAGGGCATGGGAGACGAGAAGCTCCCCACCTCGGGGAGCTGGACCTTTCCGAGCGAACGAGTATGAGCGTCTTTCCCACCGAGATCAACCGCACGACGGATCGCGCGCGCGGGGCGATCGCCGTGCGGTTCCTGCGTCCTAGAATCGGCGCTTGTCCGGTCTCTTCCGGTGAGCCACCGCGATTCGCTTCCACCGCCGCTGCTCCTCCATGCGGAGCCGGACGTCCGCCTTCCGCGCTTCGTGCCGGGCCTCCCGGAGGAGCTTCCCATAGCTCAGCCACCGCTCCATCGCCAGCACGCCCGATTCGAGAGCCGCCCGGATCGCGCACCCCGGCTCCGTCCCGTGGCGGCAGTCCGTGAACCGGCAATCGGCGGCGAGCGCGGCGATGTCCCCGAACGTCTGATCCAAACCCTCCTCGCCCTCCCACAGGAGAACCGTCCTCATTCCGGGCGTGTCGAGGAGCATCCCTCCCGAGGGGAGGGGAATGAGGTGGCGGGACGTCGTGGTGTGCCGGCCGCGGTCGTCGTCCCGGATCTCTCTCACCCGCAGGAGATCTTCGCCGAGGAGCCCGTTCACGATCGTGGACTTGCCCACTCCGGACGAGCCGACCAGTGCGGCGGTCCTGCCGGGTTGGAGGTAGGGAAGAACCGGGTCGAGCCCGCCGGCGGTCTTGGCGGTCACGACGAGCACCGTGACCCCGATCGCCGCCTCGCGCGCCGCCTTGGCGAGCGGCTCCGGGTCGTCGCACAGGTCGGCCTTGCTCAGAACGAGGACCGGCTCCGCGCCGCTCTCCCAGAGGAGCGCCAGATAGCGCTCGAGCCTTCTCAGGTTCAGGTCCCGGTTCAAGGACTGCACCAGGAAGAACGTGTCCACGTTCGCGGCGACGACCTGCGGCACGGTCCGGGTCCCGGCCGCGCGTCGCGTGAACGCCGTCCTCCTCGTCAGGAGCCGATGAATCAGCGAGGGGTCCTCGGAGAGGGTCCCGCGCTCCGGGGGCGCCGCGGGCACGCGGGCCATGACCCAGTCTCCCGCGCAGGGAAGATCGGTCTCTCCGGCGCCCGCGCGGTGGCGAAAGCGCCCGGACAGCTCCGCGTAGCGGGCGCCGTGCTCCGTCAGGATGCGATAGCTCCCGCGCTGCTCCTCGGCGATGCGCGCGGGAACGAGGTCGCGGTCGAGCTCGGGATCACGCTGTGCTTCGAAATACGAATTCCAGCCAAGCTGTTCGATCGTCGTCACGTCGGTTCTCCCGTCGGCGGTTCATTGGGAAGCCAAGCCCGTGCAGGCGCACCGAGCCCCGGCCGCGCGGAAGACGGGCGCGGAACGAACGCGGATCGGCGGGGTGGATTCGGGCTCAGCCGGCGTCGGAGCCGGCCGGGAGGCGAGCGTGAGAACTCGGCCTAGCGGCCGGAGGCGGCTCCGTGGAGCGCAAGGACGGTGGTCATCAGCAGGCCCTCCATGAGGTAGGGGTCACGCGCAACCGGGCGGGCGCCCGGCTCACCAAAGACCATAGACCGCGGAGCCGCGCCATGTCAACGTGGAGCGCGCCGAGCCGCCTGACCCAATCCAAGGGGGGACCCGTGAGCGTCACCGAGATCTGCCTGGCCGTGATCGCGCTATCGGCCGTCGCCGTGGCCGCCGTCGCCGCAATCCTCGCGGCCCGGATCGGCCCGCTGGTCCAGCGCTATGAGGATCTGGCGGAAGCCGCGACGCGGACCACGAAGGAGCTCGACGGACTGATCGCGGACGTGCGCGTCCTGACGCGTGACGTGAAGACGGTGCAGAGCCGCGTGACGAACGTCGCGAGCGACATCCTGAACATCCTGGAGCCGTCCCTCAACACGGTGAGCCTCGTCGTGAGCGGACTCAGGTCCGGGCTCACTTCGCTTCTCGGGATTGCGGGCTCCCGCCGGCGGGACAACCTCGAGGGAGGCGACAGCGGGATCGGCTCGGACGTCCGATGAGGGCCGCGCTCCACGCCGCGACGTTCGCCATCGCCTTGCTCGCTCCCGGGTGCGCCTCGACGCACAGCGTGAGCCGGGATCTCTCGGTCACGAACGAGACGGATCGGTTCCGGATCCGGATCGCATCGCTCGAGCGCTTCACGGAGATGCTCGAGTACGAGTGGAACACGACCTCGAGCATCGCGATGGTGGTCCAGGCGGGCGGGATCCAGGATGGGGTGGCGCACATCGAGATTCGAGATCCCGAGGGACTCGTCATCCACTCGAAGAGCCTGCGCGAGGCCGGCACATTCGTCACGCACCCCGGCCGGCCCGGTGTCTGGAAGGTCCGGTTCGATCTCGATCAAGCGACGGGCTCCATGGACGTGAGCCTCCAGAAGCCCGGCTGACCGCATCGCCCCTCGCTCGGGGCGCCGACTTCACGAGACCGGCTCGAGACGCACCTTCGTCACCCCGCGCTCCACGAAGCGCAGCTCCCTCGCCGCTCCCACCGACAGATCGATGATTCTTCCGCGAACGTACGGGCCGCGATCGGTGACCCTCACCACGACCGTCTCTCCGTTCGCGAGGTTCGTGACCCTGACCCGCGAGCCGAACTCGAGCGTGGGATGGGCCGCGGTCAGGTCCTCCTGGTCGTAGGTCTCGCCGCTCGCGGTCGTTCTCCCGTGGAAGCCGGGCCCATAGAACGAGGCCCATCCGGTTTGGCCGCGAGAGGGTTTCGGCGCTCGCGCGGGTTCGATGACCGGGTCTTGCGTGAAGAGCCGAGCCGCTTCCAGAGGTGTCGCGGGACGCATCGAGGCGCATCCGAGACAGGCGAGCACGAGGACGAGCGTCACAATCCAGATTCGGCCGGGGCGAAGGCACGTCATGGGAGCGTACTCCGTCGGGGTGTCGAACGATGTGGGACGATGCGGTCTTCGAGGATCCGTTTGGACGCCCCGCGCTACGGGGCGGATTCCATTCGCAGGGTTTGGCGCCCGCAACAAGGATAAGGATTGTACAAAGAATGTTCACGAAGAACGTTGCGTCGCGGCCGGGCAATACGAACTTTTCTTGCGGGTCCGTCCTCTTTGGATCGGTCACGACTCGAGTTAGGCCGGCTGCCCGGTGTTTCAATTCGATCCACTTCGCCGGCTTTCGCGTCGGCACTGCTCATGCTCTGCAAAGGGAGGCAGATGTCGCACGAAGCGGCAGATCGGGAGCCCTTGGGGCTACCGAATCATTCGGCGGGCGTTACGGATCCATCCTGAAACACGCCTGCCCGTGAATGGAGAGAGGAGCACCACATGAACATTCTCTGGTTCATCATCGTAGGATTGGTCGTGGGAGCGCTGGCCAAGCTCATCATGCCTGGTCGCGACGGCGGCAGCATCCTCACGACGATTCTCCTGGGAATCGGCGGAGCCCTCCTGGCCGGATTCATCGGCCGTTCGATGGGCATGTACGAAGAGGGAGAGGGAGCGGGTATCATCGCGTCCCTGGTGGGGGCCATCCTCCTCCTGGCCGTCTATCGGATGGTTCGCCGCAGGAGTGTACCGGCCTGACGAAGCTCGTCACGACCGGTCTTCAACCAACGCCTCGGGATCGGTAACCGACGATTCCCGAGGCGTTTCGGTGTCAGGATGGAAGTCTCACGCGACCCTCCTCGCAGACCACGCGCGGTGAAATTTTTTCCAGTTGCCACGATCCCCCACCTTCTTTGTTAGACTTACACGACTTCGGCCGGACCGGTGACCCGCCGAGGGAGCTGTGCTCGAGGCTGCTCTCTTTCTAAGTTCTACGCGGCCAGCCTTCCTTCCGGACCTGTTGTCTCGAGCGCACGCCAAACGCGACGGCTCGGCGCCTCCCGGGCGCGTCGTCTGGGTTGCCATAGCGGTTCTCTTCTCGACTGGAGGACCCATGCACGAACCGCTGCGGGGCTGCCTCTGCGCAGATCCCGCGGACCCAAGGAGGAATTCGATGAAGACGTGGCTTCGAGCTTTGATCCTGGGTCTACTCGTTGGTCTCCCCTCCGTCGCGCATGCGGCGGCGCCAACGGTGTCGCCGATCTCCGACGTGACCCTGAACGAGGGAGGAACGGCCACCGTCGATGTGGCCGCGGCGGACATCGACGGTGACGCGATCACGCTCACCTCGACCCTGCCCGGCTTCGCCTCGCTCAACCCTCCGACCAGCGGAACGGGGGCGGTCGTCACGACGATCACCCTGAATCCACTCGCCGGGGACGCCGGCACGCATACGGCGAGCGTGACCGCCACGGCGGGGGGGGAATCGGCCACGGAGGAGTTCACGATCCACGTGCCGGGCGACCTGGGGACGGTCGCGATCACCCCGATCGACGACGTGACCGTCGCGGAGGGTGCCTCTGAGACCGTGGACGTGCTCGTGATCGATCCCGACAGTGGCACCATGAACCTGATCGCGTCCGGACTCCCGGCGTTCGCGACCCTGAACGCGCCCACGAGCAGTACCGGCGAGGACACCCTCGCGACCACGATCTCGATCGATCCGGGAGCCGGAACGGCGGGCACGTACCCGGTCACCCTGACCGCCACCGCGGGGACCGAGACCGACACGGAGGAGTTCACGATCACCGTGACGGGGCCTAGTCAGAACACGCCGCCTGTGGTGGACGCTCCCGAGACGCGGACGGTGGACGAGGGCCAGACGCTTACGTTCACGGTGACGGCCACGGACGCGGACTCGGACACCGTCGGGCTGAGCATCTTGAATCTTCCCAACGGCGCCACCTTCACCGACAACGGGGACAACACCGGCACCTTCACGTGGACCCCCGGCGACGAGCAGTCGGGCAGCTACACGATCCCGTTCACCGGCGATGACGGAAACGGAGGGACGGATTCCGACACGACGAGGATCACGGTGAACGACGTGCCCGATGTGGACTTCGAGACCAACGCCTCGCTCATCGGGCGATACAACCGGCACAAGAAGTTCCTGTGCTTCCGGATCCTCCAGGAGGACGCCGAGTTCGATCTGCGGGACGTGACGATGACCAGCGTCACGCTCTCCTTCGAGGGGCGCACGCTCGATCCGATGGCGGGGAAGACGCACATCGGATACGACTGTGACGATTGCTTCGAGTGCGACGACGACGGCGAACACGATGACGACGACGGGGACGATGACGACGGGGAAGACGACGACGGGGAGGACGACGACGAGGACTGCGACCGGGAAGACTGCGAGGCGGCGCACCTCCGCACCTGCTTCTCGATGAGCGATCTTCGCGACTTCTTCGGTGACGAAGACGTCCTGGACGGCCTCAAGGACTCGGAAATCCATGGGACGCTCTCGACCGGCGAGACGTTCGTCGCGACGCTCGGCGGGAAACACATGGCAGAGCCGCCCGGACACGACCGGGATGATGACGGCGATGAGGACCGCGGCGGGAAGCATGCGATCAAGCTCCGGGTCCGTCCGAACCCGCTCAATCCGAAGGCCGAGATCACCTTCAGCCTGGCGCAGGCGGGTCCGGTGCGGATCGCGCTGTACGACCTGAGCGGGCGTCTCGTGAGGACCGTGCTCGAGGCCGAGAGGGGAGCGGGCGATCACGTCGTGTCCTTCGATACGAACGCCGGGGGCACCCGTGTCGCCTCGGGTGTGTACTTCTTGAAGATCGAGGCTCGCCAGGGCGAGGACGTCCGGCGGGTCACCGTGCTCAAGTAGCACCATCTCGCGCCGGCCGGATCGCCGGACGCGGCACCTCGTGGCGGGCGGGACGCGAGTTCCGCCCGCCATTTTCATGGATTGCGCACCGGCCCATCCGTCGCTACCGTGGGCTCGTGGCCGCCTTTCTCTTCAAGACCGAGCCCTCGACCTACTCGTTCGAGGACCTCGTGCGGGACAAGAAGACGGTGTGGGACGGCGTCTCGAATGCGCTCGCCCTGAAGCACCTCCGGTCGGTCCAGAAGGGGGACACGATCGCGATCTATCACACCGGTGACGAGAAGCAGGTCGTGGGGCTCGCGATCGCCGACTCCGATCCGTTTCCGGATCCCAAGGTGTCCGACCCGAAACGCGTCGTGGTGCGGCTTCGAGCGGGGAAGCCCTTTCCCTTTCCCGTTCCCCTGTCCACGTTCCGCACGGACGCCACGCTGAAGGACTCGGATCTCGTCCGGCTCCCCCGGCTCTCCGTGATTCCGTTGAGCGCCGCGCAGGAGAAGCGACTCCTCGAGCGATCCGGCCTCGCCGCGAAGTAACCGCGCGAAGCCGCAGCGACTGCGGGTCCTGCGTGTGTGACTTTTCGGGAGTTTGAAGTTCAGGACGTCACCGTCCCCTCCGGTACAGTCGGAATCTCCCTCCCCGCCGCGTCAAAAGAGACACACGAGCCTTCGAAGGCAGCCAACCTCGTACCCGCGAACCGATTGCGCCGTACAGACCACGGCACGCCGTGGCCGCGAGGCGTGTGGAACACGTCTTGCCATGTTGGGAACTTCGCGACCCTCCCGCTGGTTCACGGGCGTACCGCTTCGGCGGACGACAGCCAACTTGCCTGAACCCAATTCGCAAAGGAGACGATCGTGCGCAGACCCGTTGTCATTCTGGTGGCCCTGATCGGCGTGGGCCTCCTGGCCACCACGGCACTGTTCTATTCCAAGTACCAGAAGTCGGAAGCGAACGTCGCTCAGATGACCGCCGAGAATCAGGACACCCAGTCCCGGTACAGTCAGGCGATCAACGAGATCGCCGCCATCCAGGACAGCCTCAACACGATTGTCCTGGGTGACGATGAATCCCGCCTGGTCACGGGACGCGCGCAGGGCGAGGTCCCGCTGCCGGCCACGAGCCGCGAGCAGGCGTTCCAGCGCATCGAGGAGCTCAAAGCGGGCATCGCGCGGACCAAGGAGCGCATCACCGAGCTGGACGAGCGCCTCAAGCGCAGCAACATTCGCGTTGCCGGCCTCCAGAAGATGATCACGAACCTCCGGAAGAACGTGGGCGAGAAGGAAACCATGATCGCGCAGCTCACGGTCCAGGTGGATTCGCTCGAGACCCGCGTGGCGGGACTCAGCACCGAGGTCGAGACCAAGACCCAGGAGATCGTCCAGAAGGACATGGAGCTCACCGACCGGCAGCGTGAGCTGGCGACGGTGTACTACACGATGGGCTCGAAGAAGGACCTCACGGCTTCCAACGTCGTGGTCGCGAAGGGCGGCGTCTTCGGTATCGGCAAGACGCTGGAGCCGTCGGGCCACGTGAACGAAGCCGCGTTCACGCCGCTCAATACCGACACGGAGACCACGATCCGCATCCCGGCCAAGGGGGCCCAGATCCTGACCCCGCAGCCGGCCACGAGCTACAACCTGGTCCGTGTGGGTGAGGAGACGCTCGAGCTGCGGATCATCGATCCACGGGAGTTCCGCAAGGTGCGTCATCTCGTGATCCTGACCGAGACGTGATCCATCCGGCCTCGAGCCGGCGCTGAGAATCCCGGCAACTCCGCGCCTCCGGAGCACGACGCTCCGGGGGCGCGTTTCTTGTTCGCGAGACGCCTTCCGTCCCCCACCACCCGCTGCTATGCTCCACGCCTCTCCGCGGCCCCGGGGGACCGCGGTTCGACCCGGGACGCCACGATGCGGAATCTGCTCCTCGCCCTGACAGCGGCAGCGGCCCTGCTCCTCACTCCCGGGCGGCTCCGCGCCCAGTCGCCGGACCCGAACCTCGTCGCGACCGACGGCCAGGTCCTCGCGCTCACGGCCTCGAACGGAATCCTTTATCTGGGAGGGACGTTCACTCGCGTGGGTCCCGCGAGCGGTCACGGAGTGCCACTCGACCCCTCGACCGGCGTACCCTCCGCCCCGTTCGCCACGTTCGCCGGCGGGAGTGTGTACGCCGCCGCATCCGACGGGGTTGGAGGCTGGTACATCGGCGGGAGCTTCACGTTCGCCGGTGGAATGCCGAGGCGCGGACTGGCTCACGTGCTCGCAGACGGGAGCGTGGCGCCCTGGGACCCATCGCCCGACGGCACCGTGTTCACGATCGCGCTCGCCCCCGGGGTCGTGTACGTGGGGGGCCTCTTCGATGCGGTCGGAGGACAGTCGAGGAGCAACATCGCCGCGATCCATCCCGTGAGCGGCGCGGCGACCTCGTGGAATCCGGCGGCGAACGCGGCCGTGCACGCGATCCTCGTCTCGGGGAGTCGGGTCTACGCCGGCGGCGTGTTCACCTCGATCGGCGGCGCGAGCCGCGAGTTCCTCGTGTCGCTCGACCCCGTCACCGGTAGCGCGGGTTCCTGGAATCCGACCCCCAACAGCGGCGTGCTCGCGCTCACCTCCGATGCGACCGCGCTCTACGAAGCGGGATTCTTCACGACCATGGGCGGCCAGTCTCGCCAGCGCGTCGCCGCCCACAGTCTGTCGACGGGAGCCCTGTTGCCGTGGGATCCCGACGCCAATTTCACGGTCTTCGCGCTCGCCGCGGGGAATGGCGTCGTGTATGCCGGCGGGGACTTCACCCAGATCGGGGGAGCGCAGCGGAGCCGCGTGGCCGCGCTGGACGCCGCTGCCGGGAACGCCACGGCGTGGAATCCCGGATCGGACGAGACGGTGCGCGCGCTGGCGGTGCGCGGGTCCTCGGTGTACGCGGGGGGCGTGTTCACCCTCGTGGGAAACCAGCCCCGGAGCCGGCTCGCGGCCATCGACGCGGCCTCCGGGTCGGTCAGCCCGTGGAACCCCCAGGCTTCGAGCGCCGTCCGAGCGCTGACGCCCGCTGCCGATGAGGTTCTCGCGGGAGGCGACTTCACGATCGTCGGCGGCGTGGCGCGGAACCGTCTCGCCGCGATCGACCTGGCGACCGGCGCGACGACCGCGTGGAATCCCGGGACGAACGGGGCGGTGCTCACGCTCGCGACCTCGGGATCCCTGGTCTACGCCGGCGGACTCTTCACGGAGGTCGGCGGTCAGACTCGCAACCGAGCCGCGGCCCTTCATGCGGTGAGTGGCGCCGTGCAGGGATGGGATCCGAACGCGAACGGGAGCGTCCACTCGTTACGTCTGAACGGATCGAGCCTCCTCGCCGCGGGCACCTTCACGAACATCGGAGGCGCCAGCCGGAACCGGATCGCCTCCCTGAGCGCGGCCACCGGCTCCGCGGATGCATGGAACCCCAACGCGAACGGCCACGTGTACGCGCTTCGCCTCGAAGGGAACACGGTGCTGGCGGGCGGAGCGTTCACCTCGATCGGCGGACAGCCCCGTGGGCGGATCGCGGTCCTGGACGCGTCCTCGGGCGCCGCCACCTCGTGGAACGCCGACGCCGACGGTCCCGTGTACGTCGTGGAGCGGCATCAGGGAGCCGTCCTGGCGGGCGGCGAGTTCACCTCGGTGGATGGGCTGGCTCGGACCTATCTCGCCGCCATGGACGCGACGACGGGCGGCGTCACGGGCTGGAACCCATCCCCGGACGGGCCGGTGTATGCGCTCGGGACGATGGGGACCTCGGTGATCGCGGGAGGGGGATTCCAGGCGATCGGAGCTCAGCAGGCGCGCCGTGGCCTCGCGGCCCTCACCTGGGCGAACGCCACCGCGCTTCCCTGGAAGTGCGACGCGAACGACATCGTGTACGCGTTCCTGCCCGCCGCGCAGCAGGTGCTCGTCGGGGGAGCCTTCACGTCTCTCGGCACGTCTCCACACAGCGGGCTCGCTCGGATCGCCGACCCGACCGTGGTCGCCGTGGAGCCGGCTTCGCAGCTACCTTCCGCGACGCTCCGGCTCCTCGCCGAGCCCAATCCGGCGCACGGCTCCGTGTCCCTTCGGTACTCGCTGCGGCACGCGGGTCGCGTGACGCTTCGGGTCTATGATGCCTCGGGGAGGCTCGTACGCGATGTGATGGGGAGTCGCGTCCGGGGAACGGGTGAGCATCGCGCGCACCTGGACACGCGCGGCCTGCCGGGTGGGGTCTACTTCGCCGTGCTTCGCGCCGGCGGCGCCGTCTCCTCGACCAAGCTCGTCGTCACGCGCTGAGCGGGGGAGGCAGCCGGCGCGTACGCGCCCTGGCGCCGGCCACTCCCCGCCGTCTCCATCGAGCCGCCCTACGGACGAATCTGCCCGCGGATCTCGCCTCCCGGGAAATCGCCCGGGCCCGTGTCGGTCGGAGCCACACCGTCGTTCGTGTGCACGTTGACGTAGGTGTTGCCCGCCCGCATCGCATCGATCAGCGCCGAGAAGGGCTGACCCGCGAGGGGTCCGACCAGGTTCGCCGCGGTGATCGTGCCTTCCGCAAGGACGCCGTTCGATGTTCCGCCGCCCGCAGGAACGCTTCCGAACAGGAACGCCACGACGGGGCCGTTCGCCCCGGCCGGGCCCAGGTGGATGTGGGAAGCGACCACGTTTTCGATGGTCGACACGATGAGCCTGTACTCGATGGACGTGCCGTCGTCACTCAATTTGAAGGTCGCGTTGCCGCGCGCGTTCGTGTCACGCGCGGGCACTTCCTCGCCCCCGCTCAAGGGAGACGCGTTGAAGTTGTCGTTCGCGGCGAAGGCGGCCACGGACGTGACCAGAAGCCACATGAGGCTGAGCGTCAGAACTCGGAGCATGCGCATAGATGCCTCCTACGGGAGTCGGTCCTTGTTGCGCGAATGGTTCGCGTGCAGGGCGGCGCGGGCCCCGATCGCGCCAGGGAAATCCTAGCCCCGGGCTGGGGAGGAATTTGGTGACCTCGGTCACAAACCGCCCCCACCTCGTCACTTTGTGGCGATGCGCGATCCGTGGAACGCCGACCTCGCCGGGATCGAGGCGGGCGGCACACCCCATGCTTCACTCCCGTGAGGGTGAGCGAGCGCGTGCACAAGGTACGTGCCTGAGAGGAGAGAGCCATGAATCGAATCCACGGATGGACTGGGCTCGCGCTGGCATTGGCCCTCTGGATCGGGGCCCTCGCCGCCGCGCCCGTGCGGTACTGGAATCAGGGGAAACGGATCACGGCCGAGCCGAAGATGCACGTGATCCCGAACACCGACGTGATGTACCAGCGTCGGGCGCCGGGCTACGACCTCTACCGTTACGCGGATCGGTGGTTCCTGGTCGACGACGGGGAGTGGTTCGAGGGAACTACGTGGCGCGGACCCTTCGTCGCGGCCGTCGTCGAGAGTCTTCCGGAACCCGTCACGTTCATTCCCGCGGAGTATCGGAAGTACTGGGAGCCGGGCTCGGCGACCACGTGGGCATCCTCGCGAGGGTTCGCCAAGAAGCCCGAGATGCGCGCGGTGACGAGGAGTGGCGTCTCGTACGCGATCGATGTGGGTGATGCCGACCTCTACCGGTACCGGAGCCAGTGGTACCTCGTCGAGAACGGGCAGTGGCACCACTCCGACTCCTGGAAGGGTCCGTTCCTCGCGATGACCTACGACCGCGTGCCCCTGGCCGTGCAGAACGTGCCCGCGCCCTACCGAAACCACTGGAAGCGTCCGGGCACCTGATTTCGCTTGCCCGAAAGGCCCTCCGCCCCTAGCGTTTGCCGCCTCATCGGCATCGCTGCGGAAAACGGAGGGTCTATGTCGAGATCGGCACGCTTCGGTGTGTGGCTCGTGGTCTTCACGGCGGCTCTGGTCGTTCTCGTCCCCTCTTCCGAGGCGGGACCCGGGTACGTCAATTTCGTGCTGGGCCAGAAGCTCTTCGACTCCGAGGACTGGGACCCGATCGACAAGCAGCCCGTGTTCGGGGTCGAAGCGGCGTTCGGACCTTCGACCTGGCCGGTCCACATCATGACGTTCCTCCAGCGCTCGTCGAAGTCCAAGGACCAGACGGTGGACGTCGGAGGAACTCCGGTGGCCGTCACGATGGAGGCGGACACCTGGGAGTTCGGGGCCGGGGTCAACAAGACCTGGATGGCGGGGAAGCTCTACCCCTACGTCGGCGCCGGACTGGACTACGCCAAGGTCGATGTGACCTTCAAGGAAGGTGGCACTTCCGCGAGCGACGACGGCAACGGGTTCGGTTTCTGGGGAGGTGCGGGGGCGTTCTATCGGATCGGCACGCGATTCAATCTCGGCGGCACGATGCGATACAGCACGGCGAACGCGGACTTCAACGCGTTCGATACGGGGGCGGTGGAGTTCGGGGGGGCCGACATCGATGCCGGCGGGCTCACGTTTGGATTCCTCGTCGGATGGGGGTGGCCGGCAACTCCATAGCGCCACACACGACGGGAACGAGAACGAGCCGGAACGGGACCGCCCGCTCCGGCTCGTCTCACTTCGGGAGCAGCTCCGAGGAGGTGCTAGAACCGAACGCCCGCCATGAAGACCAGCGGATCGTCGCCGTCGATGAACACGTACTTGATCTGGCCGTAGGGCTTGAGCCCGATCGCGTTGAATCCCGCGCCGACGAGCAGGTTGATGCCCGTCTCGGTGTTCGAGTCGCCTACCTCGGGATCCAAGAAGTGGAGGCCGGCGCCGCCACCGGCGTAGAGCGACGCCACACCGAGCGGCAGGATCGGGAACGTCCCATCCACGTTGAGCGTGTAGTAGGACCCGCTCTCCACGAAGACGTACTCCGCGTTCGGCGTGACGGAGAGCCCGCCGAACCCCAGTTTGACACCCGCGCCGAGCATGAACTCATCGACGGGGTCGGTGTAGAGCCCGCCGAACGCGGTGAAGCTGATGGGCCCCGAAAGCGCGGCCGCCGAAGACGGCACGATCGAGATCGCGAGAATCACCGAAGCGAGAATCAACCGGTTCACGGGTCCCTCCTTTGTCCGTTCGCCCCGCACCCTCCTCGGGGCCGCTCCGACCACAGGCGGCAAGGTACCACACCCGTCCCGGCCGCTCAGTAGCGGAACGGATCCTCGCAGACCGCGCACGGCCCGTCGCGACGTCGCCGCCGTTCCGCCTCCTCGCGATCGGTCATGGCCAGCGCGTGCTCCCCCATCCGATCGAGAGCTTCCGCGCGCGCCTCGAGCGGATAGATGAGCTCGGGCCGGAGGCGGAGCCCCTGCTCGAAGGCGCGCACCGCGTCGCGGTACCGGCCGAGGCCCGCCAGCGCGACCCCCATGGCGTAATGGGACTCGCCCTGCTGCGGCGCGAGGGCGAGGAGCCGCTCGGCGTCCTTCATGGCGTCGTCGTACATCGCCAGCCTGGCTCGCGCGAGCGCGCGCCCTCGATAGAACAGGGGATTCTCGGGCTCGTCGCGGATGGCGAGGTCGAAGTCCGGCAGCGAGGCTCCGTAGTTCTCGCGCTGGCAGGACACCAGCCCGCGCAGGAATCGCAGGTAGGGCCGGTCCGCGAGCTGGATGGCCGTGTCGAGGCTTGCGGTGGCCTGGTCGAACCGGCGGAGATCGATCGAGTAGATCGCGTGAAGCTCGCGGTACCACGCGCGGGTCGGAGCGAGGGCGATGGCCCGGTCGAGTCGCGTGATCTGTTCCTCGCGGGTCATCCCTTGCTCCTCGCCCCGGAGGGCGTCGAGGTACTCCCGCTCGGCAGGGTCCCCGGCGCACGAGGAGGCGAGCAGGGCCAGCGCCGCCGACAGCAATATCCTCCTTGACAACTTAAACTGTCGGCAACATGCTGAACCCATGACCACGTCCCTCGAAGTCGTTCGTCGTGCCGATCACGCGGCGGTCCTGATGGATCCGGTCCGCCAGCGCCTCCTCGCCCATCTGGCCGAGCCGGATTCCGCCTCGGGCCTCGCCCGCAAGCTCCGCCTCCCCCGGCAGCGGCTCAACTACCACCTTCGCGCCCTCGAGCGTATTGGGCTCGTGGAGCTGGTCGAGGAGCGCCGCAAAGGGAACTGCGTCGAGCGTATCCTACGCGCTTCCGCGAGAGCGTTCCTGATCAGTCCCGAGGCGCTCGGGGTGATCGGACTCCCCGCGGACGAGCCTGCCGATCGCTGGAGCGCAGCCTACCTCATCGCCTCGGCAGGAAGAGCGATTCGCGAGGTGGCTTCGCTTCAGGCCCGGGCTCGTCGCGAGAAGAAGAGCATCGCGACCTTCACCGTCGACGGCGAGATCCGGTTCCGCAGCGCGGAGACGCGCGCCGCCTTCGCCCAGGAGCTGTCGAACGCGGTCGCGCGGCTCACGGCCAAGTACCACGACGAAAAGGCGCCGGGAGGACGCGGCTTCCGCTTCCTCGCGGCCATTCATCCCACCCCCAAGCAGGAGCCGAGAGATGAGCGAGATCACGACTGAGAAGAAGCGCGCGTTCGAGATGACGCTGGACATC
>DASTBC010000172.1 GCA_035712245.1 Candidatus Eisenbacteria bacterium | reverse complement strand
CCTTCCACCACGCGCGATGCGGCTCGGACCGCGCCCACCGTTCCAGGGACTCGAAGTCGCGCCAGTATTGACGCATGCCCACGTGCACCGGGGCGATCGAGTAGACCAGAGCCTCGTGCAGCAAGAGCCCATCGGGCTTGGCCTCCACGGACTTCGCGATCTTGGGCCCGAAGCCGAAGAGCGTCTTGAGCCCCGTGAGTGCATTGACCCGCATGCCGAGGTAGATCACGACGAGGTCGGGGTAATCGGTGAGGTCGACCGTGCGGCGCTCGACGTTGCCCATCTGTTTCGCCTCCCTGCGACGGCTCCGTCGGTTCTCTCTTCCACCTCGTGGAGCATCGCATTAGATTGCGAAACCATGGTAACCGATCGCAGGCCCTCGCGCGGCAAGCCCCGCCAGGAGTACGACGACAGCAGCCGCCTCACCGAGATCCTGGTGCCGCACTCCCAGGACCTCGCGCCGATGTTCGGCCTTCTCGAGTCCGCGCGGGAAGCGGAGCGTCGCGAGCCCATCAACCAGGTCTGCCAGCAGCTTCTCCAGGGCTTCGCAGAGTTCTACAACGTCCCTCCTCCGAGCGTGGAGCTACTGGGCACACGTCCCCATCGCACACGTGAGGGGCGTCTCTCGACCGAGCTCCTGGGGGACTACAACCTCGACCTCACGCGAATCCGGCTCTGGACCAAGACGCCGATGATGAAGAAGTGGACGTCGAGCCGGACGCTCCTGTCCACGCTGTGCCACGAGTTCATGCACCACCTGGACGTCGTCCGGCTGGGTTTTCCGAGGAGCTACCACACGACGGGGTTCTTCGAGCGGACCCACCGCTTGTATCTCGGCGTGACGGGGCAGACGTACTACCCGCTCGCGTGGCAGGCCGAGCGCGACGGCTCCCGCTCCATCGACTGGCCTGAGACGAACCGCCGAAGGACCGCGGTGGCGGGTTTCTAGGGGACGACGTGGAGGGTCGCGGTCGCTTGATTGTCCGACCGAGTGGACTCCTGGGTTTCGGCGTCCGGATCGAGCGAGACGGTGAAGACATGCATGCCCGGGGCGTTCGCGACCCAGGTTCGCTCGGGAATCACGAATCCTCCCAGGTACCCCGACTCACAGCTCACGATTGAATCGATGAGCGCGATGCCGTTCTGCTCGAGCATCAGACGGTATGACGGAAACGAGCCCCAGCAGACGGGAGGCCGATGTACGTCGCAATTGCCACCTTCCCCTTGTCCAGGCTCGTAGCGACCTCGGGAGAGCGTAGCCATACCACCACAAGGACCATGCCGAGCGAAATCAGGAGGAACTGCGCAGACTTCGAGCGGCTCGGGTAGATGACGATCTGCTCAGGATGTGCGGAGGTTTCCGCGCTCATCTCAATGCGGCGCCAGATCCGCTCCCTGTACTGGCGACCTTCATTGCATCCTGGTTCATTCGAAGGGTCGCCCTTGGAGCGTCTTGATGGTCATGACGAGGTGGCGCAGGATTCGGACTTCGCTCTGGAGCAAGGCAATCAGCTCGGGCTTGGACAGGACCACGATGTCCTCCGGGTCTTCAGGGTGCGTCGCCGGTTGATCCCGGAGACGTTACGCCAGCGAGAAGCCGACGACCAGCCAGTTGTACGCACGGTGAGAGAAAATCGCGGAGCGGAGTATCGAGCCGGCGGCGGCCCGGTGCCGAGCCGGGCCGCCTGGATCTGAACCGGCCCCCTTCGATCATCTTGCTCGATGGAGTTTCGTACGCAGCGTACCGGTCTCCGTTTGCACGCCCAGGAAGTAGGTCCCTGCCGCCGTGAGCCGACCTGCTTGATCGCGCCCGTCCCAGACCATCATCTGCGTCCCAGCAGGGAGCCACCCCTCGTGGATCTCACGGACTCGCCTGCCCGCGACATCGTAGACAGCCACGCGCGTCCGGACTGCCGAGGCAAGCGAGAATCGAATCGTCGTGGACTCGACGAAGGGATTCGGGGCAGCACGCAATCTCAAGGACGCCGACTCGGGCGAGGGCTCGGGCTCGACCGCCGTCACCGCGGCGTCCGAGACTCCTGCAAGGCGGCCGTGGAAGGTTCCGGCGATGCGCGCGAACGTTCCACCGGCATAGATGGTCCCTGACAGCCGGAGCAGCGCGTCGACCTCACCGTCCGGGAGACCTCCGCTGGCCTCCGGCGCCCAGGCCGTCGCCGCCCCGGAGTTGAGGTCGATTGCCGCGATGTGGCTTCGTGGTGTGATCCCGATGCTCGTAAAGGCGCCCCCCGCGATCAAGGTGTTGCCCGATAGAGCCATGGCGTACACCGCTCCGTTTGGACTCGGGTTCCATGTCGTTGCGGCCCCCGTTCCGTCAAGGATCGCGAGGCGATTACGACTCTGCCCCCCGATCGTCGAGAAGGCGCCTCCCGCATAGACCCTGTTGATCCCACCCGACGTGGTGGGGAGCACGATCAGCGAATGCACGGACGCGTTGGCGTTCGGATTCCACGAAGTGGCAAGGCCCGTGCTGCCGTTCAACGCGGCGAGATTGTTGCGCGGCTGCCCGCCCGCCACCGTGAACTGCCCCCCGATCACGATGGTGGGCGGGTTCAGACTGAACGGGATGATGATGCCCATGGCGTACACCGAACCGTTCACGTTCGGGTTCCACGAGGAAACGCCTCCCGTCGTCGCGTCGACGGCCGCGATCCCGCCGCGCGGGACACCGCCGACCGTGCTGAACGCTCCCGCCATGTAGATCGTGCTTCCGTCGCGCGCGAAGGCGCGTACCGTGGTGGGGAAGTCGACGTTGACGTTGGGATCGAATGCCGTCAACGACCCGGAAACGGCGTCCACGCTGGCCGCGCGGTTTCGCACGACACCGTTGACGGTGGAGAATTCGCCGCCCACGTACACGGTATTCCCGCTGACCATGAGAGCCTCGACCTCTCCATTGGTGACCGGCGCCCAATCGAACGGATGGCCGCTCACGGCGCTGAGGGCGGCCAGGTTATTCCGCGCGATCCCGTTGATGATCGAGAAGTCGCCTCCAGCGTAGATCGTGCCGCCGGCCTCCTCGAGGCAGTGGACATCCCCGCCTCCTAGGTTGGCCGACCACCCGAGCACGAAGGTAGGATTCTTGTTGATCACGGCGAGGCGGCTCCGTGAGGAAGCGCCAACCATGGAAAAGTTTCCTCCCACCACCAGCACGTCGATGAATATTTCATCGGACCAGATGAACACTTCCGCGAGGGCTCGAACCTCCCCGTCGGTATTCACGCTCCAGCCGCTGACGGCCCCGGTCGCGACCACGACGGCGGCGAGGTTCAGGCGGCTCTGACCACCGACGGTGGAGAAGTTCCCCCCGATGTACACCAGCGCCCCGTCGGGAAGGAAGTCGTGCACCGGACCGTTCGTGATGACGTTGTACGGCAGATAGCCCGTGACCGGGTCGAGCACCTTGATGACGTGTCCGGAGCTCGAGTTGACCGCGAGGAATAGCTTCCCGTCGGAAAACTCCAGAGCGGTCGCGTCGGTCAACCCGCTCCCCACCCCGGCGTGGAAGAAGGTGGGCGTGCCCGTGGTTGCCTGCAGTGCGGCGAGATGTTCCCGAGGATCGCCATTGACCGTGGTGAAGGCTCCTCCAATGTAGACCTCGCTTCCAGCGAACTCGAGTTCCGTCACGGCGCCATTCGGGGTGCACGTGAATGCGAGCGCGAGCCCCGTGTTCGAATCGATCGCCGCAACGTAGCTGCGCGCCGTGGGCCCAACAGCGGAGAAGACTCCTGCCACGTACACCACTCCCGACCCCAGCGCGATGTCATGGACTTCGCCATTCACGTCGGGGTTCCACGGCGTCACGGCCCCGTCCGCATTGATGTGCGCCAGGTTGTTACGGAGCTGTCCCTGGACCGCGGTGAACGAACCACCCAGATACCAACCGCCGTTCCCGTCGGGCTCCACCGCGCGAACCACGCCGTTGACCCGAGGGTAGGGCGTTTGGGCTGTCGCTGAGAAATAGTCGATGGCCACGGCGGGCCCCGAATGCGGTCCAACCAGGGAGAAGCTGCCGCCGATATAGATCGTGTTGTTGGACTGCGTGATCGCCCGCACCGGCCCGTCGGGAGCCCAGAGGTCCTCGCGTACGAAGAGCGAGTACGCGGGAGGAGCAAGGAGAATGCTCGCAGCGAGACCTGCGAGAAGGGCGGCAACGGCGGGGCGTCGGGGGTGAAGCTTCATCGAGCCATCGGCGGGTTTGCGCATGGTCGTCCCTCGGTCTCAAGGGTTCCATTGGAGAAGGGCGTCAGGAGCGCCCTCGGGTGTGTGTCCAAACACGAGAGTTGGACGAAGTGGCTCACGCATCTCGAGTGAGAAGCCATAGGTGGGCCCTACTCGGTGAGCGCTATCGCACCATGACCATTCGCCTCGATTCGGATTCCCCCGAAGCCGTGCGAAGCCGGTAGAAGTACACGCCGGAGGCGGCGGAGGATCCGGAGTCCGATCGTCCGTCCCATGGCACCGCGTGGTCGCCCGCCGCGATCATGCCGTCCACCAGCGTCGAGACGTGCCTGCCTTGCACGTCGTACACATCGAGTCGCACGGCGCCGGGCTCCGCCACCGAGAAACGAATGGTCGTCCGTGGGTTGAACGGGTTCGGGGCGTTTTGCTCCAGCCTGGTGCTCGGCGCCACGGGAGACGAGCTGACCCCCGTCACCAGCGTCGACGATCCCGCGAACACGGAGATGTTTCCCGTCGCGGAGTTCGCGGTGAACACGTCCAAGAGACCGTCGCGGTTTAGATCGCCGAGGACGAGCTCCTCGGGATCTCCGCCCGTGGCGTACGTAGCGGCCGTGGTGAAGCTCCCCGGAGTCCCCCCCGGCTGCATCACCGCGACCTGGTTCAGACCGGAGGTTGAGAGATAGAGGAACTGCCGTCCATCGCGCTCGGCCCGTCCGGTCTGGAGGTCCCACCCGCTCCCGGGGGTCGCGGACGAGACGTAGGTGGAGAAGGGCGGATTCGCGGAGCCCCACGCCACCTTCAGCGCCGAGTTGAGATCCGACACGGCTACGTCCATAGTCCCGTCCTGATCGAAATCCGCGGAGCAGACCGTCTGAACGGTCGTACTGCCGACATTGACCGCGTAGCCGAAGCTGAACCCTCCGGCCCCGTTTCCGTACACGACGTACAGTCCGCCGGTCGCCAGGACGATGTCGGGAACATCGTCGCCGCCGACATCGAGGATCTCGATGTCGTAGATCCCTGTCCCCGGAATCGCGAACTGGGGTCCACCGGCCGTGAACGTCCCGCCCATGGTTCCGAGCAGTATCTGGACGTATCGCGTTCCCGGGTCATATCTCGCGATCACCAGGTCGGGCC
>DASTBC010000171.1 GCA_035712245.1 Candidatus Eisenbacteria bacterium | reverse complement strand
TCCCGGGGCCGGAGGGCCGCGAGCCCCGCGAGGAGCGCGAACGAGGCGAGGAGGAGGATCGTGTTGTCCTTCCCGAGGTGGAATCCGATCGCCCTCCGCGCGAGGACGTAATGGAGCACGGCATGGCTCACGTGTGCCGCCACGTAGGCCAGGACCACGCTGCGCACGCCGATCCGGTCCACGAGGAGGAGGAACACCCCGAGGAGCACCGCTGCGTAGACGAGGTCGAACACGACCCAGGGCCGGAGCCTCGCGCGCGGGACGAGCCAGATCCCGAACATCCACGCCGCGGTGCGGAAGTAGTCGCCGAGGAACTGGTACGGCAGGAGATCGAGCGCGGGGCGGAACTCGGGCGAATAGAAGAGCGGCACCCAGACGGGCGAGCCCACGACGAGCGCCGCGGTCGCGCCGGTCGCGAGCAGGAAGCCGAGGCGGATCGCGCCGTGCATCGGCCCGGCGGCGTCGCGATCGGTCGGGAGCGCCGCGATCTCGGGCCACACGGTGGCGGTGATCGAGTTCAGGATGAGGGGCATCACCATCCCGGAGACGCCGACGCACACCTGATAGATCCCGTTCTGCGAGAACCCGAGCCGCTCGACGAGGATGCTCCGGAGCACGAGGAGCGTCAGGGTCGAGGAGAGCCCCACGAGGAGCGCGCTCCCGCCGAACCGGAGGAGCGGGCCGAGGAGCGCCCGGTCGATCGCGGGCGCGGGAGTGGGCGCGGACGCGGCCTCCAGCGCCGGCGCGCGCAGGTTCGAGTCGCCCCGGTCCTGCGATCCCGCGCGCGGGAGGAGCGGCCGGACCAACCGCCCGCTCAGGAGCAGGTACGCGAGCGCCACGACGACGAGCGACACGACGGCGCCCCGCACGCCGAAGAACCACGCGAGCGGAATCACGGACGCGATCCCGGCCGCCGCGATGAGCGCGTTCAGGAGCGCCATCGACTTCACCGCGCCGAGCCCCTGCAGCATCGTGATCCGGAGCGAGGCCACCGCCGAGAGCGGGATCGTCGCGGCACCGAGGAGGATCACCCACGCGTATCCACGGTCCCGCAGGATGCCCTCGGCGAGCCAGGGGGAGAGCGCCGCCATGAGGAGCGCGAGCGCGAGGCCCACGCCCCACGCCAGCGTGGTTGCCGTGCGGGCGACGCGCCGCGCGCGGTCGAGGTCGCCCCTCCCCCGCGCTTCGGCGATCATCGTCGTGACGCCGCTCCCCGCGCCGAGCGTCGCGAGCGGCACGACCACGGACGTGAGCCCCGAGAGCTGCGCGAGGAGCCCGGTCCCCGAGGTTCCGAGCCATGCCGCGAGGATCTTCGCGCGCAGGATGGCCGCGACCAGGGTCGCGACGGAGCCCATCCCGAGGATCGCGGTGGAGCGGACGAGCCGGCGCACGCGGCGCGCTAGCGGGCGCCGTACATCCGCTCGTAATACTGGCGGAACTCGCCGGAGCGGATGGCCTCCCACCACGAGCGGTGGGAGAGATACCAGTCGATCGTCTCGTCGATGCCGCGCGCGAAGTCCACACTCGGGCGGAACCCGGTCGCGCGCTCGAGCTTCGACGCGTCGATCGCGTAGCGGCGGTCGTGTCCGGGGCGGTCGGTGACGAACGAGATCAGGGACTCGGGCTTTCCGAGCTTCTTCACGATCAGGCCCGCGATGTCCAGCACGGACCGCTCGTTCCCGCCGGCGATATTGAAGGTCTCGCCCTCGACGCCCGGCGCTTCCAGGAGCGCGACCAGCGCGCGGCAGTGGTCCTCCACGTGGATCCAGTCGCGTGTGTTCCGCCCGTTCCCGTACACCGGCATCGCCCGGTCCTCGAGCGCGTTCGTGAGGAAGAGCGGGATCAGCTTCTCGGGATACTGGTAGGGCCCGTAGTTGTTGCTGCAGCGGGTCACGATGGTGGGCATGCCGAACGTCGCGTGATACGAATACGCCAGCCGGTCGCCGCCGATCTTGGACGCGGCATAGGGATTCCGCGCGAGGAGCGGGGCCTGCTCGTCCGCCATCCCGGTCAGGATCTCGCCGTACACCTCGTCGGTCGAGATCTGGAGGAAGCGCCGGATCTTCGTGCGCCGCGCCTCCTCGAGGAGCACCCACACGCCGTACGTGTCCGTGAGGACGAAATCCTCGGCGTGGTCGATCGAGCGGTCGACGTGGGTCTCGGCCGCGAAGTTCACGACCACGTCGCAGCCCGCCATCGCCTCGGCCACCGCCGGGCCGTCGCAGATGTCGCCCTTCACGAAGTGATAGCGGGGGTCCCCCTGGACGGACTCGAGGTTCGCGAGGTTGCCCGCGTACGTCAGCTTGTCGAGAACCGTGACGTGGGACTCGGGGAAGCGGCGTCTCAGGTGATGGACGAAGTTCGAGCCGATGAACCCGGCGCCTCCGGTGACGAGGAAGCGGGCGCGGGAGAGGTCGAGACCCTCAGCCATCCTTCCGGCTCCAGTCGTAGGGAATGTCGTTGTCGTGAGGGTCGCAGCGGACCTCGTCCGGCTCCTTGTAGTTGTAGGGCTCGGTCGGGCAGTTCACGAGCATCGCGGGCTCGGTCCCGATCCCCTTCATTCCGTGCCAGACCTTCGGCGGGATCGTGATCAAGATCGGATTCCGCTCCCCCATGAAGAACTCGTTCACGGTGCCCTTCGTGGGCGAGCCCTCGCGATCGTCGTAGAGCACCACCTTCATCATCCCCTTCACGATCACGAAGTGATCGGTCTGGAGGTTGTGGTAGTGCCACCCCTTCACGACTCCCGGGTAGGCTACCGACACATAGGTCTGGCCGAACTTCTGGAAGAAGGAATCGTCCGCTCGCATCATCTCCATCAGGTAGCCGCGCTCGTCGGCGATCACCTTGAGCGGCTTCACCGTGACTCCCTGAATCAGCTTCATTCGGGTCTCCCCACGCAGGTGTACTCGAATCCCAGGCGCCGGACGACCGCCGGATCGTACACGTTCCGGAGATCGACGATGGCGCGCCGGCGCATGACGCGGCGCACGCGCGCGAGGTCGAGCCTCCGGAACTCGTTCCACTCGGTCACGAGCACGAGCGCGTCGGCGCCCTTCGCCGCGTCGTACGCGCTCGTCGCGAACTCGACGCCGGCCGGAATGCCGTCCGCCCCCTGGCGAACGACCGGATCGAAGACCTTCACCCGGATCCCGCGGCGCAGCAGCGCCCGGATGATCCCGAGCGAGGGAGCTTCGCGCATGTCGTCGGTATCGGGCTTGTACGAGAGTCCCAGGATGCCGACGACCCGGTGGCCGCGTCCCTTCAGGGCCTCCGTCACCTTCCGGACCGCGACCTTGAGCTGCGAGTCGTTCGTCTCGATCGCGCCGTCCGTGACCGGGAGCGACACGCCCGCCCGCTTCGCGAAGTCCCGGAGCGCGCGCGTGTCCTTCGGAAGGCAGGAGCCGCCGAAGCCCGGACCCGGGTGGAGGAACTTGGGTCCGATCCTCCGGTCCAGGCCCATCGCCTTCGCCACGTGGTGCACGTCCGCGCCCACGGCCTCGGAGAGGTTCGCCATCTCGTTGATGAACGAGATCTTCGCGGCCAGGAACGCGTTCGCCGCGTACTTGATGAGCTCGGCCGTGCGCACGTCCGTGACCACCATGGGGGTCTCGATCAGATAGAGCGGGGAATAGATCTCGCGCAGGAGGTCCTTCGCCCGCTGCGTGTCCGCGCCGATCACGACCCGGTCGGGGTGCATGAAGTTCTCGACGGCGGTCCCTTCACGCAGGAACTCGGGGTTGCTCGCCACGTCGAACTTGGCGCCGCGCCGAGCGTGTTTCCGGATGATGTCCCGCACCATGTCGGCGGTCCCCACGGGAACGGTGCTCTTCTGCACGATGAGCCGGTAGCCCGGCATGGCGCGGGCGATCGTGCGGGCGGCGGCCTTCACGTACCGGAGATCGGCGCGCCCGTCCTTCCCGGGAGGCGTGCCCACGCAGACGAAGATCGCCTCCCCCCACCTCGTCGCCTCCTCCAGGGAGAGGCCGAAGCGGAGCCGGCGCTGCTTCACGTTCCTCGCGATGAGATCGTCGAGCCCGGGCTCGTAGAACGGGAGCTCTCCCCGTTCGAGCGACTCGATCTTCGATCGGTCCACGTCGACGCACAGGACGTCGTTCCCGAAGTCGGCGAAGCCGGCTCCGGTCACGAGTCCCACGTACCCCGTTCCTGCGATGGCGATGCGCACGCGCCCTCCTTACGTACGAGCCCCTGCCCGGACACGGTCGCGGGCCGAGGCGTAGAGATCGGCCAGGGTCTGATCGAGGGTCAGGGCCGGCGTCCAGCCGGTCGCCGCGCGGAGCTTGGCGGGATCCCCCACGAGGTGATCCGTGTCGCGGGAGCGGACCCGCGCCGGATCGATCGACACCGCGGCCCGGACCCCCGAGATCGCGATCAAGCGATCCAGGAGATCCCGGAGCCGGTGCCCCTGCCCCGTCGCGACATTATAAGCTTCCCCCGGCGCGCCGCGCCCGAGCAGGAGATCGTACGCGCGGACCACGTCCCGGACGTCCCCGTACTCGCGCACGACGTCCAGATTGCCCACGCGGATCTCGGGCGGGGCGAGCCCCGCGTCGATCCGCGCCAGCTGATCGGCGAAGCCCGCGAGCGCGAACCGCGGCGTCTGGCCGGGCCCGGTGTGGGTGAACGTCCGGGTGCGGATCACCCCGAGCCGGTACTGGAGCGCGTAGAGCTCGCCCAGGGCGTCCTGCGCGGCCTTGCTCACGGAGTAGGGATTCTGGGGCCGGACCGGCGCGTCCTCGCGGATCGCGCCCCCGGCCGGGCCGGAGCCGTAGATGTCGGCCGAGCCGACGAGGAGGAGCTTCGCGCCGGATCCCGCGACGCGCAGCGCGTCGAGCACGTTCAGCGTGCCCAGCGCGTTCACGCGATAGGTCTCCGCCGGCCGCTCGATCGACTCCATTCCCGAGGCCTGCGCCGCGAGGTGCACGACCTGGTCCGGGCTTCGCTCACGAATCCATCCCGCGACGGCCGCCGCGTCGGTCACGTCCAGCGGGCGGTACGACGCGAGCGCGGACCGGAGCGGCTCGGGGTCGGTGGTCTCCTCGAGCGGCGCGTGATCCGCGCCGTGGATCTCGCGGCCCCCCTGCTCCACGAGATGGCGCAGCAGGTGGCGGCCCGCGAAGCCCGCGACTCCCGTGATCAGGACGCGCAAGGGCGTGCTACCGCGCCCGCCAGTAATCCAGGAGATCGCGCAGCGTCTGCTCGAACGGAATCGAGGGCTCCCAGCCGGTCGCCTTCTGGAACTTCGAGGGGTCTCCGAGGAGCACGGGCACGTCGCTCGGACGCATCCGGGCCGGATCCTGCTCGACCGTGACCTTGGCCTTCGTCATGGTGAGGAGGCAGTCGAGCATCTCGCGGATCGTCCACGCGCGGCCGGAGCAGATGTTGTAGACCTCGCCGGGCTCTCCCTTCTCGAGTGCCAGCCAGTACCCGCGCACCACGTCCCGGACGTCGCTGAAGTCGCGCCTCGCCTCGAGATTCCCGACGCGGATCACCGGCGGCTTCCGTCCCATCTCGATGTCCACGATCTGCTTCGCGAAGTCCGAGCAGACGAAGACGGGGCCGCGCCGCGGACCCTCGTGGTTGAACCCGCGCGTGCGGACGATCGGGATGTGGAAGCTCATCCAGTACTGGTAGCCGAGCGCGTCCTGGCCGACCTTGCTCACCGCGTAGGGCGAGAGGGGGCGCTGCGGGTTCGTCTCGCGAATCGGGAGCTCGTTCTCGTAGACCATGCCGTACTGCTCGCTCGAGCACGCGAGCTGGATTCCCGGGCGAATGCCGAGCTTCTTCACGGCCTCGAAGAGGTGGAGCTGCCCCAGGATGTTCGTCGTCAGCGACTCCGACGGCGCGGTCCACGACGTCGGGACGAAGCTCTGCGCGGCGAGGTGGAAGATCCGGTCGGGGCGGAGATGGTCGATGACGTCGCGCACCGAGGACGCGTCGCGGAGGTCGCACTCGACCAGCTCGATCTTGTCGCGGAAGTGCTCGATGTTCTCGGTGCGGCTCCGCCAGCGCAGGATGCCCGCGACCTTCACGTGCGGCATCGTGAGCAGATAGTCGACGAGATGGCTGCCGGCGAACCCGGTGACGCCGGTGACCAGGACCTTCATCCGTGGCTCCTTTTCGAGAGAGTGGCGCTCACGTCGGCTTCGAACGAGGCGAGCGTCCGCGCGGGATCGGACGCCTCGAGCAGCGGCCGCCCCACGACGACGTAGTCGGCGCCGAGCGCGAAGGCCTCGCCGATGGACATCGTGCGCTTCTGGTCGTGCGCCGCGTCCCCCGCGCCGCGGATTCCGGGAGTCACGATCAGGAACGGCGACGCGTGCTCGCGGCGGAGCGCGGGAAGCTCGCGTGGCGACGCCACGACGCCGTCCGCGCCCGAATCCCCGGCCATGCGCGCGAGCGCGAGGACCTTCCCTTCCAGGCTCGTGCCGGGATTCCAGAGCGGCGGGATCTCGTCCCCTTCGAGGCTCGTGAGCATCGTCACGCCGAGGATCCGGGGACGCGACTCCTCGGGGCCGATCGCGCGCGCGGCGCGCGCGGCGGCGGCGAGCATCTCGGGGCCGCCCGAGGCGTGCACCGTGAGGAGCGAGACCGGGAGCCCCTCGAGGGCCCGCACCGCCTTCTCGACCGTGGCGGGAATGTCGTGGAGCTTGAGGTCGAGGAAGATCCGCTTCCCGCGCGACGCGACCGCGCGGAGCGTGTCCCGCCCGGCCGCGCAGAAGAGCTGGAGTCCGACCTTGTACCAGAGGACTCCGTCCCCGAGCCGGTCGATGTGGGCCTCGGCGGTCCGGAGGTCCGGCACGTCGAGCGCGACGATGAGCCGGTCGCGCACGGAAGGCGCGCGGGGTGGGGCTTCGGCGGAGGCGGTCATGACGCGCGCCCTCCGCGCACGGTCCGGGGCGCGCATCCGGCACGGATCACGCCGCGCCCTTCCGGGACCTCGAGCCCGCCGATCAGGTCGTCGACCGACGACGAGCCCATCTTCTCCAGATACCGATCGATCTCGCTCACGCATCCCTCCGCGAGTGTGGGGTCGGCGAAGAGCGCGGTCCCGACCTCGACCGCGCGGGCGCCCAGGAGCAGGAACTCCACGGCGTCCACGGGGCGCGTGATGCCGCCCATCCCGACCACCGGGATGTCGACCGCCTGCACCACCTCCCAGACCTTGGCGAGGGCGAGCGGCTTGATGGCCGGTCCCGAGAGGCCGCCCAGCACCGTGCCGAGGATCGGCTTTCGCGTGCGCGCGTCCACCGCCATGCCGACGAACGTGTTCACGAGCGACACGGCGTCCGCGCCGCAGGACTCGCACGCCTCCGCGATCTCGCCGATGCGCGTCACGTTGGGCGTGAGCTTCGCGATGAGAGGAAGCTTCGTGAGCGGCCGGATGGCGCCCATCACCTCGCGCGCCATGCCCGCGTCGGTGGAGTACCGCATCCCGTGCGGCCCCACGTTGGGGCACGAGATGTTCACCTCGATCGCGTGCGCGACGCCGCTTCCGTCCACGCCCTCGACCAGCTCGCAGAACTCCGGGACGTTCTCGCCCTCGACGGACACGATCACCGCGCAGGGGAGCCCGCGCAGGACCGGGACCTTGACGGCGAGGAACCCTTCGAGCCCCGGGTTCTCGATCCCGATCGAGTTCAGCATGCCCGCGGGGGTCTCGCACACGCGCGGCGGCGGATTCCCCGCGCGCGCGTGGCGCGTCACGGTCTTGGTCACGATGCCGCCGATCTCCTCGAGCGAGACGAGCCGCTCGTACTCGCGGCCGTAGCCGATGATGCCGGAGGCCACGAGCACGGGATTCCGGAGCTCGAGCGAGCCGATCCGGACCGAGAGGTCGCGCTTCACGGGAGCCGCGCCCAGTCGACGATGGTCGCGTCCATCACGGGTCCCTCGACGCACATGGCGGGGTAGCGCCCCGAGTCCGCGCCCGGGAGGAGCGGCACCGGGCAGCCGCGGCAGGCGCCGACCGCGCAGGCCATGGGGCCCTCCAGGGAAGCCTCGCAGCGGATGCCGTTCTCTCTCGCGAAGTCGGAGACCTCGTGGAGGAGCCCGTGCGGCCCGCACGTGAAGATCTCCGCCGTGAGCGGCGTGTGCCCGCCCTCGCGCCACTCCTGACGCAAGAGCTCCAGCACGCTCCCCTCGAACCCCACCGAGCCGTCGTCCGTCGCGACGTGGAGACGCCCCCCGCGGATCTCGCGCACGCCATAGAGCTCGCGGCGCGACCGCGCGCCGAAGAGGAAGACGAAGGGACGCTTCCGGTCGCGGAGGCTCCGGCTCAGGAAGAGGAGCGGCGCGACGCCGCGTCCTCCCGCGACGAGGATGGGAAGGCGCCGCGGGCGCGGCGAGAAGCCCACGCCGAGCGGACCGATGACGTCGAGCTTCGCTCCCGGCTGGTGCTGGGAGAGAAGCCGCGACCCGCGCCCCACGACCGAGTAGTAGATGCGCGCCGCGCGGAGCTTCCCCCGTTCGACGAACCCTTCGAGGCTGTACGGACGGCGGAGGAGCGGCTCCACGTCCTGCGTGATCCGGAGGTGCACGAACTGCCCCGGCTGCGGGCGCGAGAACCCGCGCGGAACCTTGAGGGTCAGGAGGAAGTTGCCCTGCGTGATCTCACGGTTGGAGACGACCGAGCACGGGACCAGGTTCATGGGCCGGCGCCGTCCTCCGTGTCTTCCTCCAGATCCTCCTCCTCCTCGGGCGGCGCGGCTTGCTGCTGCTGCGGCGGCTGCGCGACCGGATCGCCCGCCGGCGGCTGCGGCGATGGGGATGGCGATGGCGTGGGTGCTTGGGCCCCACCCGGAGTGCCGCGCCTCTCGAGCTCGCGCTGCCGCGCGGCGCGCAAGGCCTCCATCCGCGCGCTGTCGTTCACCGTCGCCTGGTAGCCGGCGCGCATGGCGGCGGTGGTCGTGTCCGACGACGTCGGGATCGGCGGGAGCTTGAGCTCGGGCTCGGGCTCGAACGCGGCGTATCGGCTCGTGTCCGGATTGGCGAGCAGCGAGTCGAGGAGCGCCGTTCTCTCGTCGACGCGGCCGCTCCAGCGCTTCCAGAGATAGAGCGCCGACTCCGCATGGCGTGTTCCTCGATAGCGGTCGGCGATCGAGTCGGTGAGCGCCATCGCGCCGAGCGTGTCCTGCCGGTCGTACGCGCGGATCCAGAGGCGCGCATAGGCGGACTTGGGCGCGAACACGCTCGTGGGGAACTCCGCCTCGACCTTCCGGTAGAGCAGCATCGCGGAGTCCGCCTTCTCGAGCTGGAAGTAATAGAGCTCCGCGAGCAGGAAGGCCGCCTTGGCCGCCGCTTGCGTGGTGTCCGATGCCATCGCCGTCCGGTATTGCTTCAAGGTCGAGAGGTTCTGGCTGCGCCGGACGGCCTGCGTCTGGAACTGGGATCCCGGCTGCGTCTTCAGCTTGTCGTACTCGCGGCCCGCGCCGTCGAGATCCCCGAGCGCCGTCTCGTGGAGGAACCCGATCTGGAACTGGGACTCGTACGCGACCGGCGTCCTGGGAAACTTCTCGACGAGCCCGCGGTATCCCTGGATCGCCTCCGGAACGCGACCCGAGAGCGCCATGAGCTCGTAGACGCGAAGCATCAGCTCGCCCTCCTTGCCCACCTCGGCCGCGTACGCCCTCCAATCGTCCAGGAACCGGAGCGCTTCCGGGTACTTCCCCAACTGACGCAGCGCCTCGCCGCGCGCCATGGCCACCTCGACGCGCTGGAGGCCGCGCTCCTCCACCTTCAGCGCCTCGTCATAGACGACCTGCGCCGTGTCGGGCCGCTCCGCGGCCAGATACGCGTCCGCCGAGCGCCGCAGGGTGTTCCCCTTTTCCCTGCGCCCCCCGGCCTCCTTGAGGGCGCGCGCGTACCACCAGTTGGCCGCGTCGTAGTTCTTGAGCGCGCTCTGGGTCTCGCCCGCGTAGAAGTGGAGCTCCCACTTCCGCGGGAAGTCGCGAATGTTCGCGTGAAGCTCGCGGAAGATCGAGTCCGCCTCCCCGAACTCCTTCCGGCGGTACCGCGCGAGCCCTTCCGTGAACCGCGCCTCGGAGCGGAACGGACTCTTCGGGAACCGCTCCCGGAATTCGCCCAGCTTCTTGAGGGCGCCCGCGTAGTCCCCCTTCCCGTACAGCGAGGCACCCATGAGATAGCCCGCGTCGTCCGCCCACTTGGACTTCGGGTGCTCCTCCTGCATCTTCTTGCACTGCCGGATGACGATCTCGTACTTGGAGATCGCCTCCGCCGCCGGGGCGTCGGTCAGGCTCTTCTCCTGGGCCTTCTGGGCCTCACGGTAGTTCTTCTTCGCGATGTAGAAGGTGTTGTAATACGCGCATCCGCCCGCGGATGCCAGGACGATCAGGCTCAGGGCCGCGAAACGGGCGAGACTCGTCGGGAGATGGCGCATGGAACACCTGATCGTATCACGCGCGGGGCGCGGACAGCTAACGAAGGGTAGCCTCGGAAGTCTCTGCCCTGAAAACGGTTCTGCCTCCGACCAGGGTCAGGAGGACGCGGCCGGGAAGCTCCCAGCCCTCGAAGGGAGTGTTCCGGCCCTTGGACGCGAATTCCGAGGCGCGGACGGTCCAGCGGTGTGAAGGGTCGAACACCGTGACGTCCGCTTCCGCTCCCGGTTCCAGCGTTCCTCCCCGCCGTCCCAGCACCCGGTAGGGCTCCACCGTCATGCGGGCGATCAGACCGGGGAGCGTCAGATGGCCCGGCTCCACGAGGGCCTTGAGATAGACCCCCAGGGCGGTCTCGAGCCCCACGATCCCGAAGGGCGCCGAGTCGAAGTCCCCGTCCTTGTCGATGTCCGTGTGCGGCGCGTGGTCCGTCGCCAGGCAGTCGAGGGTGCCATCCTGCACCGCCTCGATCAGGGCGTCCCGGTCCCGCTCGGAGCGGAGCGGCGGATTCATCTTGGCGCTCGTGTCGTACCCTTCGACCGCCTCGTCGGTCAGGACCAGGTAGTGGGGCGCGGTCTCCCCGGTGATCCGGATCCCGCGGGCGCGCGCCTGGCGGATCAAGTCCACGGTCTTCGCGGCGCTCACGTGCGCCACGTGCACGTGGCCGCCGGTGAGCTCGGCGAGGAGCACGTCGCGAGCCACGATCACCGACTCCGCGATGTCGGGAATCCCCTTGAGCCCCATGCGGGTCGAGACCCAGCCCTCGTGCATGACGCCGACGCCCTTGAGATCGGGATCCTCGGCGTGCTGGATCACGGGGATGCCCAGGTCGCGCGTCAGCTCGAGCGCGCGGCGCATGAGCTCCGCGTTCCGGACCGGCTTCCCGTCGTCCGAGATCGCCACCGCTCCGGCCTCGACCAGATCCTCGATCTCGGTCAGCTCCATTCCCTGCTGCCCCTTCGTGACCGCGGCGATCGGAAGCACGCGCGCCAGGCCGACCTCGAGGCCCCGCCGGCGCACGTACTCCACGCGGGGACGGTCGTCGAGCGGCGGATCGGTGTTCGGCATGCACGCGACCGTCGCGAATCCGCCGCGCACGGCGGCGCGCGCGCCGGTCTCGATCGTCTCGCGGTCCTCCTGCCCCGGCTCGCGCAGGTGCACGTGGATGTCGACGAGCCCCGGGCAGACCACGGCGCCGCGCACGTCCACGATCTCGGCCTTCGGGTTCGAGCGGAGCGCCGAGGGCGCGTCCTCGCCCCAGCCCGCGATCTTCCCGCCCTCGATCCAGAGGTCCTGCACGCGGTCGATGCCGCGCGCGGGATCGAGGACCCTACCGCCGCGGAGACAGAGTGGGTTCGTCATGGTTCTTCGTCGCCTCCACGGACGGCGTTTCGGATTCCGCGACGTCGCCCGAGGGCTCGCGCCGCGAGAGGAGATAGAGAACGGCCATCCGTACCGCGACGCCGTTCGTGACCTGCTGGAGGATGACCGAGTGCTCGCCGTCCGCGACGTCCTGCGCGATCTCGACGCCCCGGTTCATCGGGCCCGGATGCATCACGGTGACGTCCGGCTTCGCGCGGCGGATCCGCTCCGCCGTGACGCCGTACACGCGCGCGTACTCGCGAAGCGACGGGTAGAGCCCCGCGCACTGCCGCTCGAGCTGGATGCGCAGGATGTTGACCACGTCCGCGCCCTCGATCGCCTCGTCGACGCTCCGCGCCACGCTGACGCCGAAGCGCTCGACCTCGGCCGGCATCATGGTGGGCGGCCCCGCGATCACGACCTCGGCGCCGAGCTTCACGAGGCCCCACATGTTGGAGCGCGCGACGCGGCTGTGCATCACGTCCCCCACGATCGCCACGCGGAGCCCCGCGATGCGGCCGCGCTGCTCGCGCATGGTGTAGATGTCGAGGAGCCCCTGCGTGGGGTGCTCGTGCGTTCCGTCGCCGGCATTGATCACGCCCGCTTCGAGGTGCCGCGCCAGGTAGTGCGGCGCTCCGGAGGCCTGGTGCCGGATCACGACGAGGTGGATCCCCATCGCCTCGATGTTCCGAGCCGTGTCGCGGAGCGTCTCCCCCTTCGACACGCTGGAGCCGCTCGTCTGGAAGTTGACCGTGTCCGCGCTGAGGCGCTTCTCCGCCAGCTCGAAGGAGAGGCGCGTGCGCGTGCTCGGCTCGAAGAAGAGATTCGCCGCGGTCATGCCCCGGAGCGACGGCACCTTCGGGATCGGACGGTCCAGCACCTCGCGGAACGTGCGGGCGTTGTCGAGGATCGTGACGATCTCGTCCGCGGAGAGGTCCTCCAGCCCCAGGAGATCCTTGCGCGCGGTCATGTCAGCATCTCCGCGATCGAGACGCCGTCGTGGCCGTCGATCTCCTGGACCTTGACCATGATCACCTCGCGGCGCGAGGTGGGGACGTTCTTCCCGACGAAGTCGGCGCGGATCGGGATCTCCCGGTGCCCGCGGTCCACCATCACCGCGAGGCGGATGGCGCGAGGCCGCCCGAGATCGATCAGCTCGTCGAGCGCGGCACGGACGGTGCGCCCCGTGAAGAGCACGTCGTCCACCAGGACCACGACCTTGTCGTCCACGTCGACGGGGATGTCGGTCGGGCCCACGACGGGCTGGCGCGCGATGGTCTGGAGGTCGTCGCGGTAGAGCGTGATGTCGAGCGCCCCGACGGGCACGTCGACCTTCTCGAATTCCTTGATCTTGTCGGCGATCCGCTGGGCGAGCGGGGCGCCTCTGCGGCGAATCCCGACCAGGACGAGGTTCTGGGCGCCCCCGTTCTTCTCGATGATCTCGTGGGCGATGCGGGTAATCGCCCGGCGAAGTGCTTCGCCGTCAATGATTTCTGCTTTTTCTCGGACGGGTTCCACGGATGGGCCGACGGACATGAAAAATCCCCTCCCGGAGCCGGAAAGGGGTGGGCGAGTCGGCGCCCCTTTCTAGTCTCTCGGAACTAGTTTGAAGGGTGCTGTGCGGCGGCTCTCGGTCCGCCCGTTCGTCGACGACAGTACCACGATCCTGGGCTACCATCCAAGGACGGATTCCGGGCCGCCGGAGCCTGGGGGCAGAGCATGGAAGCAGAGGGGAAGTCCCCTTCGCACCGCATCGCGATCGGCGCGATCGTGCTGGTGGCGCTCGCCCTCCGCCTCGCCTACGTCTCCATCCGGGACCTTCCCCTCTTCTCCGACGAGATCGACTACCACCGCCTCGGCTCCACGCTGGCCGCGACCGGCCGCTACACGGACGAGGGCGCCCCGACCGCGTACCGAGCCATCGGGTACCCCGCGATCGTCGCGGCGATATACGCGGTGGCCGGTCCGAGACCCGAAGCGGTCCACGTGGTCCAGGCGTTCCTCGACACGGCCTCCGCGGTCCTCATCTTCCTGCTCGCGGGCGGCGGGCGGCTCGGGATGGTCGCGGCGGGAATCTGGGCTCTGTTCCCGCTCGCGATCCTCTACACGGGCCTTCTCATGCCCGAGACCTCCTTCACCACGGCCGTGCTCACCGCCGCGTGCATCACGCGCCGCGGATTCCCGAGCGCCACGGGGAGGGCCGTCGCGCTCGGTGCGGTCGTGGGCGCCGCGGCTCTGATCCGGCCGGCCGCGCTCCTCCTCGTGATCGCGCTTCCCGTGATCGCGGCCATGGCACGGGTCCGCGTCCGCCGTCCGGGCGCCGTGCTCGCGGGGATGCTCCTCCTCGTCGTCCCCTGGATCGCGCGCAACGCCATCGTGCTGGGATATCCCGGAATGGCCACGAGCACCGGCGCCAATCTGCTCATCGGGAACCATCCGAACGCGACGGGAGGATATGCGCCGAACGTCCCGAAGAACATGCTGCCCGAGTCGGGCCCCGAGGCAACCCGCGATCTCGCCTCGATCGGGACCGCTCTCCACTTCGCGTGGCACGAGCCCGGACGGAAGACCCTCATCGGATTCGCGGGAATCGCGCAGCTCTTCGGGAGCCAGGCCGGCATGACCGTCTGGGCGTTCCATCCGGATCCGTCGGACCCGTCCACGCGCCTGCGGGAGAAGATCCGCGCGATCCCCTGGTGGGTGCACGCGCTCGTGAGCGGGCCCGGCATGGCCGTCATGCTGGGCGGGATGCTCGGCTTCTTCCTGTTCCCTCGAGCGCCGGCGCGCGTCTGGTTCCTCGCGCTCCTCCTCGGGCTCCTCGTGGTCCACTTCGTCTTCTACGGCGGCGCGCGGTACCACTTCCCGCTCATGCCGTTCTTCGTTCTCTTCACGGCGGCCCTGCTCTCCGCGCGCCCGGCGGCCGTTCGGGATCTCCGGGCCGGCGGCCGCGCGCGCACCGTCGCCCTGGCGGTCGCCACGGCGTGCCTCATGGGGATCTGGGCGGGCGAAGCGGCGGTCGTGCTTCGCTCCTAGCCGTTCACGGGCGGAGCTCGAAGGCCGCGTCGCTCCCGAAGGCGGCCTTCGGCACGAGACGGGGCTGCGCCGCGATCCGGCGGGCCAGATCCGAGCGGCGCACCTCGTCGTAGTCCCCGAAATGGACGATCACGAGGGTACCTTCCATCGCGCGGATCTCATCCAGGGCCACGGGATCGGGAAAGCCATGGACCCTGGACCGGAACTCCCGGTAGCGCGGCGTCACGAACCCCGAGCTTCCGTCCAGCCGCCGCTTTCCGTGGATGAGGGTCAGGACCTGGCGGAGCGAGTGCGTCTCGGTCTCGTCGGCATCCGTGGCAGGGACGGGGAATTCGACGACTCGCACCGAGTCGGGCTGCGCCGCGAGCCACCGGTAGATGGGTGGAGCGGTCTCCGTGGTCGGAAGGGTGAGGAGCGAGACCGGCCGGTTCCACGCGAAGAGCGCCGCCACGCCGAAGAGAGCACCCACGGCGGAGCGTCGAGAACCGGCGCTTCGCCGCGCCAGCGCGCGCTGGAGTTCCATGAAGCCGAGACCCGCGAGCACGCTCATCGCCAGGAGCACGAGCACGGCCAGCCGTGCCGGCGCGCGCATCGAGGAGAATCCCGGGATCAGGTAGTACACGACCGCATACGGAAGGGGAATCCAGATCGTTCGGCCGCCGACGTGGAGGATGGGACCCAGCGACAGGACGAACGACACAACGGCGAGCGCCACGAAATATCCACGGTATCGAACGGCGACGATCGCCGCGCGAGCCCGTTCGGCGAGCCGCGCCAGTCCCGCGGTCCGCGCGAGCCCCGGGCTGCTGTCGATCGGGTCGCGCCTTACCTCGCGCCACAGCGCGATGAGCGCCGCCAGCGAGAGCGCGACCGTCACGATCCCAGGGAAGTAGGCCTGGGGACCCGAGGGCAGGTCGATCCACGACGAGAGGGTCGCGGTGGGGTGGATGCGACCGTAGTCAAGAACGTCCGCCGAGTAGAGCGCCGATTCCCCGAGCGTGCGCCGGAACTCCGGCATCGCGCGGTTCTGAACGAAGTACGGCCACGTGATGGGGAGGATCGCGAGGAGGGAGAGGCCCCCCACCACGAAGAGTCGCGCTGCCTGCGCACGAGGGGGCCGCCACAGCCCTCCCGCGGCCGCGTACCCGGCGAGCAGGAGCACGGCAAGGAGCAGGTAGTACGCGTAGTACCAGCCGAACGCGACCTGGACCGCCTGCGTGGAGGCGAGGCCCACGAGATCGCGGAGCTTCCACCGGGTCAGATACCGGATCGCAAAGAAGAGTCCGAGCGGCAGGAACTGGGTCTGGAGCTGGTTCAGGAGGTCGAGATTCGCGAACCGGTACGAGCCGAACGCGAAGAGGAACCCCGACAGGAATGAGCCCGTCCGCGACACGCCGATGAGACGGACCAGCCGGTACGTCCACAGGCCCGAGAGCGCGAAGGAGGCGAGAACGAGGGCGTTGTAGCCGGCGGCGAGGGAGCCGGTCGCCGACAGGATGGGACCGGCCGCGACCGCCTCGCCGAGCATGTGGTCCATGTAGGTCAGCGTTCTGGGTTCGGGGTGGAAGATCGGCGCGTCGAACACGCGGAGAGGATCGATTCCCAGCGCGTGCCATCCCCACCCGATGAGAAAGGCCTGCAAACCAGGGTCGAAGACGACGCGGCTCGATGGGATCCCCTCGGCGAAGCGAGCCGCGAGCGGCCATGTCGCGAGGATCGACAGCACCACGAAGAGCGGCAGTACGAAGAAGGTGGCGTTCACGCGACTCCCGGTAAGAGCGTTCGCGGTGGTATGGTTCCGGCCAGGAGACGTTAACCGACCCGAAACCCCGCGGCCAGCGGATGCCGTGGATGGGAGTCGCGATGAAACGCTCGACCCTGGTGCCGGCGATCCTCCTCGTCCTTGCACTCGCCGCGTGCGGGTGGCTCGCCGTGCAATGGAAGAGCGCCGAGGAGCGCGCGGAGCGCGCCGAGCGGCTCTCCGTCGAGCCCATCAAGCAGCGTGTGCTCCTCCACGAATTCGAGCTGGCGCGGCTTCGGGATCTGGGACTTCAGGATCCCGTCGCCGATCTCAAGGCCGATCTGACCTCACACCCCGAGATCGTTCCGTACGAAGGCGTCCTGGGCGGGAGGATGGCGTTCTACGACAAGGACGCGATGGTGTTCCTGCCCGGAGGATACGTGTACGCCCCCGCCGACGACGGACACTACGAGGTCCACGCGCTCCTTCGATACGAGGTCTCCCAGGGCGGCTCGATCCGCTGGAGGCTCGTCGACGCGCGGAAGGACTGACGCCGCCGCGGAGTGAGGCGCTCCCGGATCACGGCCCGGTCGCGACACCGAGCCGCGACAGTCCCTCGAGCGCGGGCCCGAACCCGGGGCGCGCTTCGAGCGCGGCGCGGAACATGCGGGCCGCGCGATCCGGTCTCCCCACCCCGGCATAGAGCGTCCCCGCGTTCACGTAGAGCTCGGGCGCCTGCCCGGGCATGAGCTCCGCCGCGTTCTCGTACGACTGCGCCGCCTGCTCCCACCGCTCCAGGTGCATGTAGGTCTCCGCGAGGTTCGCGTGCGTGGGGCCGTTCGCGCGCTCCTGGACGAGCGCGCGGACGAAGAGCGCCTCGGCGCCGAACGGGTCGCCGTGCTGCAGGCGGAACACGCCGTACGCGTTCAGGAATTCGGGCGTGTCGAATCCCGCCTTGTCTGCGGCCAGATAGGCTTCCGTCGCGGCCTGCGCGTTCCCGTCCTTCTCGTAGGCGCGCGCCAGGCGATACTGGCTCATGCCCGTCTCCGTTGCCTGGAGGCGCGGAAACGGAAGCCAGACGAGGGCCGCCGCGACCGCGGCGACCAGGAGCGTCGCCGGACGCGCGCGCGCCGCGCGCAGGACGGAACCCGCGCCGCGGACGTGCTCGATCGCGCGGTCGAGCCCCACGGCCGCGAGAGGAATCAGCGCGACCACGAGCGGAAGGCGGAAGCGGTCGCAGACGAAGAACGCCGCCACGACGAGGGTCGTGACCGCGAGGAATCCGAGGAGGAGCCACGCCCGGCGCCGCTCGCTCCACGCCGCCGCGAGCGCGATCGGCGCGACGAGCGGGAACCCCGGCAGGAGCGGAAGCCGGAAGAGCCACGACTGGAAGGGCCCGAAGAACTCCTGGTCGAGCGTGTTCGGAAGCTCACGCCGGTTCCAGACGAGCCCGACCTTCCTCGCGTAGAGCGCGAGCGCGTCTCCCGGGCGCTCGCGCCAGAACGCGAGCCCTTTCCCGAACCAGTGCGCCGAGACCTCGGAAGGCCTGAGCGCTCGGCCCGCTTCCTCGGACGCGACGCGTGCCGGAGCCTCGTGCGTGCTCGTGAGACCGGATCCGATCCCGGGCACGTACGCCGTGGTGCCGTCCCCCGACGGATGGTTGCCGATGTGGAAGTTGATGCCGCCCTGCGAGGCGATGAAGACGCGATCGCCTCCGGCCACCGCGTTCCGGATCGTCACCAGGACCGGCAGCGAGAGAACCGCGACGGTGTACGCGACCCAGACGCGCCGCTCCGCCCGCCTCCCCACGAGCCACGCGAGCGTGACGAGAGCGAACGGGAGCACCGTCGGACGCGTGATCGCGCCGAGCGAGAGAAAGATTCCGGCGAGCGCGCCGTCGCGCGACCCATGCTTGCCTCCCGAGGCGCGCAGCGTGAAGAGCAGGGACGCGGCGGCGAGCGCGACCTCGAGCGTCACCGAGAGGAGCTCGCCCGTGAAGAAGATGAGGGGACCATAGAGCGCCCCGAGGAGGGCGGCGAGGAGCGCCGCTCTCCGGCCGGCGAGATGCCACGCGACGAGACCCAGGAGAACCGCGGTGATCGCGCCGGCCCCGGCCTGGACGACGCGCGCCGCGCCGGGGCTGTGCCCGAACGTCGCGTAGACCCAGGCGAGCGCGTGCGTGTAGAGCGGCGCCCGGAAATAGGGCTGCCCGCGATCGGGATCCTGCCCCTGCGCGAGCGACCACGCGTGCGCGTCGTGGAGCGCGGGATCCAGCTCGAGATTTCGTTGCAGCGGACTGTCCGCCGCGTCCGCCAGATAGAGGAGCCGGAGCGCGAGCGCGACCGCTCCGATGAGGAGGAGCGCCCGGACCGGCACGCGTGTCCCCGGGCGGGAGGGCTTGGTCCTCTTACTCACATCGCGCCGTTTGACGTTTCGCAGCAAAATCCAGCGTCAAGGCTCCGGCTTCGACTCCGCGCGCGCCGACGACCGCGATCCGATCCGCCACGCGCGCCACGAACTCGTGGTCGTGACTGGCGAGGAGGATCGCGTGACCGAGCCGGCGGCAGGCGTCGAGCGCGGCCGCGAGGGCGTGCCGGCCCTCGAGATCGAGTCCCGCCGTGGGCTCGTCCAGGAGGATCGCCCGGGGCGGATCGACCAGGAGCCCGGCGATCGCGACGCGCCGCTTCTCTCCCTCGCTGAGCGTCGCGGGAGCACGCTCCTCGAAGACGGCGGGGTCCAGACCCACCGATTCCATGGCGGCACGCGCCCTCGAGCGCCGCTCCGCCTCCGGCACGCCGTCGACCCAGAGGAGCGCGGCGACGTCCTCGCCTGCCGTGCGCCCGAAGAGCTGGCGCTCCGGATACTCGAGCGCGAGCCCGGTCGCTCGCTCGCGCGCCGCGCGACCGGTCGCCGGGACTTCGTTCCCTCGCGATGGGGTTCTCACCTGTCCCGAGGTGGGGGTCAGGAGGCCCGCCGCCACCTTTAGAATGGTCGTCTTCCCCGCTCCCGAGCGGCCCACCAATGCGACCGTCTCCCCGCCGCGCACCTCGAGCGTGATCTCGCGAAGCTCGAACGCTCCTTCTCCGCGCGCGGGACGCCACGAGACGCGATCGAGCGCCAGCGCGATCTCGCCCGGCTCGCCGGCCGCACGCGGGCCCGCTGCCCGTGCCTCTGCCGAGCGTCTCGATCCCACCCGGGCCTCCACCGCCGTGGCGTTCCAGGCCCCCTCGTTCGCGTCCGTCTCGCGGACCAGCCTTCCCTCGCGAATCCGGTGCACGCGCTCGCCCGGGTGGAGCCGCTCGAGATCCTGTCTCGCGTGCACGAGGAGGAGCCCGCGCTCGCGCGCTTCGCCCGCGAGTCGCGCCTCGATCTCCCCCCGCGTTCCGGGATCGAGGTGCGCGAGCGCCTGGTCGAGGAGGAGCGCCTCGGGCTTCGCCGCGAGCGCCGCGGCGAGGAGGACGCGCGCCTTCTCGCCGCCGCTCAGCGTGAGCGGATCGCGCCGCTCGAGCGGCTCGAGATCGAACGACGCGAGCGCCTCGCGCGTCCGGGCCCGGATCTCCGCCGGTGGGAGCGCGAGCGACTCGAGGCCGAACGCGATTTCCGCTTCGACGGACTCGGTGAGGAACTGCGGATCGGGTTCCTCGAAGAGGATGGCGATCCGGGGCCAGAGAGAGCCTCGTCGCGGGATCGGCTCGCCGTCGAGGAGGACACGCCCCGACGCGGGCGCGCGGAGCCCCGCGAGGAGCCGCAGCAGCGTGCTCTTCCCGGATCCGTTCGCCCCGAGCACGCGGTGGATCTCCCCGGGGCGGAACGAGACCTCCAGATCGCGGAGGACGACGCGCGGCGCGCCGCCCCACGGATCCGGCACGGAGGCCGAGGCCCCCTCGAGCCGGATCACAGGGGAGACCGGGCGCCCTCGATCAGGTGGGCTCGGACCTCTTCCATGACCTCGATGAGCGGGCGCCCGGTCGCGAGCGCGATCCGCCGGAGGTCGTCGTACTCGGGCACGCGGCGATCCTCGCCCGAGGGGAGCGTCACCGTCTTCACGCGCAGCCTCCCGAGCGGCGTCTCCACCTCGTCGATCGAGCGGCGAAGCTCGACCCGTCCCTCGCGGCGCACGCGCACGCCGATCGTGGACGACTCGCCGAAGAGCCGCTCGATCACGGCGGGCGAGCGGCGCGGATCGCAGAGCGCGGTGACGAGCACGCCGGGGCGCCCCTTCTTCATCTGCACGGGCGTGAGGAAGACTTCCGCCGCGCCGCTCTCGAACAACGCCTCGGTGAGATGCCCGTAGAGCTGCGGATTCATGTCGTCGATCGTGGTCTCGAGCACCTCGACCGCGCCCGCGCCCTCTCCGGCCAGGGGCTCGCCCAGGACCGCGCGCAGCACGTTCGGGCGCTCGGCGAGGTCGCGCGTGCCGGTCGCCACGGCGGTCCGGCGCGGCCGGATTCCGACCGGATCGCCGATCGTGTCGCAGAGCGCCTTCAGGAGAGCGGCGCCCGTCGGTGTCGTGAGCTCCGCCTCGATCTCGGTCATCCGGACCGGAACGCCCTCGAGAATTCGCACCGTGGCCGGAGCCGGCACGGGCAGGACCCCGTGCGCGGCGCGCACGAAGCCGCGCCCCTGCGGGATCACGGACGCGTGGCAGCGGTCCACGCCCAGGATCTCGAGCGCCCACGCGGTCCCCACGATGTCGACGATCGCGTCCACCGCGCCGACCTCGTGGAAGTGGACCTTCTCGAGCGGGACCCGGTGCGCCGCGGCTTCCGCATGGCCCAGGATCTCGAACGTGCCGAGCGCGCGCCGGAGGACGCGCTCGGGGAGCTTCGCTCCCTCGAGGAGCCTCCGGATCTCGGTGAAATGCCGGTGGGACTTCGTCTCTCGCGCCTCGACGCGCAGCTGGAACGCCTCGAAGCCGTGGCGCTCCACGCGCGACTCCGCGAGCGTGAAGCCGTCGAGCGGCAGCGCGCGGAGCGCATGGTCGATCTCGTCGAGCGGCGCGCCCAGCGCGACCAGGGACCCGAGGATCATGTCCCCCGAGGCGCCCGCCACGCAGTCGAAGTAGACGATCGTCACGCCCGTCTCCCTGAGCGGGACTGCCGCGCGATCACTCCCGCCGCGTATCCCGCGCCGAATCCGTTGTCGATGTTCACGACGGTGACTCCCGCCGCGCACGAGTTGAGCATCGCGAGGAGGGCCGCCAGGCCCCC
>DASTBC010000170.1 GCA_035712245.1 Candidatus Eisenbacteria bacterium | reverse complement strand
CGCCGGTCACGCACCGTCCACACCGCGGAGGTCTCTGAGCCTTGGGCGTCACCTACGGCAGCTACCTCAAGCTGAAGGAGCTCCTCGAGCTCCAGCAGCCGCTCTCGGACGGGCCCGAGCACGACGAGACCCTCTTCATCATCATCCACCAGGTCTACGAGCTCTGGTTCAAGGAGATGCTCCACGAGCTGGACTACGTGAAGGTGCTCCTCGAGCGGGGGGACTCGCCGCGCGCGCTCCACACGATGAAGCGCGTGCTCACGATCTTGAAGGTCGTGGTGGCGCAGATCGACGTGCTCGAGACCATGACGCCGCTCGAGTTCCTCTCCTTCCGCGCGCGGCTCGAATCGGGGAGCGGCTTCCAGTCGTTCCAGTTCCGCGAGCTGGAGTTCCTCCTCGGGCTGAAGGACACGAGGGCGCTCGCGCGCTACCCCGAGGGGAGCGACGCGCGGAAGCGGATCGAGCGGCGCCTCGCCGAGCCCACGCTGTGGGACGCCTTCCTCCACTACCTGGTGAAGCAAGGCCGTCCGGTTCCCGCGGAGGTCCTCGGGCGCGACGTGACGAAGTCCGTCGAGCCCGCCGCCGACCTCCATCCGGTGCTGATCGACATCTACCGGAACGATCCCGCGCTCCGCACGCTCATGGAGCGGCTCGTGGACCTGGACGAGGGATTCCAGGAGTGGCGGTACCGGCACGTGAAGATGGTGGAGCGCACGATCGGGACCCGCATCGGGACGGGCGGCTCCGAGGGGGCGGCGTACCTCCACACGACGCTGAACCGCCCCTTCTTCCCGGACCTCTGGCAGATCCGGACGGAGCTCTGACATGGCCGAAGCCCCCGCGCGCGCCGCGTCTCCGTACACCGTCCTGGACCTGAGCCGCGATCCGAACCCGCTCGCTCAGCACTACACGCGCTTCCGCGTCGCCGAGCGCATCCTCCTCACGGGCCACTCCCATCAGGCATGGCCCGACGTCTCGTTCGAGGGGCCGCTGCACGCCTGGGCCGACGCGGCCGAGCTCGTGGACGGGAAGTGGGGCCGCGCGGAAGCGATGGCGGATCGCGTGCGCGCCGGGTACGCCCGGCTCCTCGGCGACCGGCCCGAGAACGTCGCGCTGGGCCACAACACCCACGAGCTCGTGCTGCGGTTCCTCTCCGCGCTGCCGCTTCGCGAGCGTCCGCGTCTCGTCACGACGGACGGAGAGTTCCACTCGCTCCGCCGCCAGCTCGACCGGGTGGCGGAGGACGGATTCCTCGAGATCGTGAAGGTCTCCGCCGATCCGTCGTTCTCGATCCCGGAGCGGCTCGCGCGCGCCGTGGATCGGCGCACGGCGGCGGTGCTGGTCTCGTCCGTCCTCTTCCGGAACGCGCACATCGTGCCCGGACTGCGCGCGGTCCTGGACGCATGCCGCGCCGCCGGGGCGGAGCTCCTCGTCGACGCCTATCACCACCTGAACGTCGTTCCGTTCTCGATCCTGGAGGAAGGGCTGGAGGACGCGTTCGTCACGGGAGGCGGATACAAGTACTGCCAGCTCGGGGAAGGGAACGGATTCCTGCGCGTGCCGCCGAGCCGATCCAACCTCCGGCCGGTCCTGACCGGCTGGTTCAGCGAGTTCGCGAAGCTCACGCACGCGCCAGGGAAGGAGGTGCCCTATGGCGCCGGTCCCGCGACGTGGGCGGGGGCGACGTACGATCCGACGAGCCACTACCGCGCGGCGATCGTCTTCGACTTCTTCCAGGAACAGGGGCTGACGCCCGACCTGCTCCGGTTGGTCTACCAGCACCAGGTAGCCTTCCTAGCGAAGAGATTTGACGCGCTCGGACTGGATCCCATGGTGGTGACGAGGGACCGATCGGTGGGAATCGAGCGCCTGGGCGGTTTCCTCTCGCTCCAAACGCCCCACGCCGGAGACTTCTTCCGCGCCCTTCGGGAACGCGGGGTTCTCACGGATTACCGAGGGGAGTGGTTGCGCCTCGGTCCCGCGCCGTACCTGTCGGATGCGCAGCTCGAGGCGGCGATGGAGCACCTGGGGGAGATCGCCAGGACGTTGGCCTCGCGATGACGTGCTCCGGACCCTTCCAGGGTTCAGGGTACCTGTAGCAGCGTCTCGGCGAAGGGCCACTCCTCGTCGGTCCACGTTCCGCCCGCCACGAATCCGGCCCGTTCTCCCATCGCGGCGGCATCTCCCGGCGCGTACTTGTAGGAGCTCTCGGTCCAGATCGTCTCGCCGGGCTCCAGCTCGACTCGGATTCCGTTCGACGCGACCATCGCCCGTTCCCGCGCCACGAGATGCATCTCCACGCGGGACTCGGCTTCGTTCCATCGCGCCTCGTGCTCGAACCGAGTCACGTCGACCCCTGCGCCGAGCTCTCGGTTCAAGCGAACCAGGATGTTCCGGTTGAATGCGGCGGTGACACCGAGGGAGTCGTCATAGGCCGGAATCAACCGTGAAGGAGACCGCATGAGATCGGTCCCGAGGAGGAGCGCATCGCCGGACCGGAGTACCCCGCGCACGCGGCGCAGGAACTCCTCCGCTTCCCGAGGCTCGAAGTTTCCGATGGTGCTTCCCAGGAAGAGGACGAGGAGACGCTCCGTGGCGCCGGCGCCACGGACCGCGCGCTCGAGTCCCGCCAGATAGTCTGCCTCGATGAGTTCGATGCGCACCCGCGGGATGTCCCCGAGCTCCACGCGGCACTGCGCGAGCGCCGAAGCGGAGAGATCGATGGGGAAGTAGCGGATCTCCCGCTCCTCCCGATCCGCGAGCGCCTCGAGGATCCAGCGCGTCTTCCGCCCGGATCCGCTGCCCAGCTCAGCGACCGCGCCAGGCGCGCCCGCCGCGCGCACGATGTCCCGCGCGTTTCGGGAAAGGATCCGCGCGTCCGCGCGCGTGAGCCCGTACTCGGGGAGATGCGTGATCGCTTCGAACAGCGCCGATCCCAAGTCGTCGTAGAGAAGGTGCGAGGGAAGGCGCTTCGGCCCGGGCCCGGTGAGCCCCTCCCGGACCTCCTCCTTCAGCGCCCTCACGCCCTTGCCTCGGGGTCGTCTCTCACGCGCTGACCAGCCGGAACGTCGCGTACACGTACGGATAGCGGGGCTGGAACCAGTTCCGGAAGGTGCGCCGCAGGAACACGGCCGCGGTCCGCGGAGATCCGCCCTTCATGACGTAGTGATCTCCATCGAAGAAGTCGGCCGAGTAACCGGCATAGAACGGATGCGGCTTGAAACCGGGGAATGGAACGAAGACGCTCGACGTCCACTCCCACCCGTTCCCGACCAGTTCCTCGACCCCGTACGGGCTCCTTCCCTCGGGATAGCAGCCCACCGGCGTGGGATCCCAGCGTCGGAAGTCGAAGTTTCCGTGCCGCTCGTTCGGCGCCTCGTCACCCCATGGGTACTCGGGAGCGCCGGCACCGTCGGAAGGATCTCCATACGCGGCGCGATGGAGCTGTGCTTCGGTCGGGACTCTGCCTCCGGCCCAGCGGGCGAACGCGCGAGCCTCGGCGAGGCTCACGTAGACAGGAGCGTCCAGAGGGAGCGGGCGGTCCTCGAACATGCCGCGGTAGAGCCACGCGCCGTCCTGACGGATCCAGAATCCGGGATGGCTCACGCCCGCGCGCTCCTTCCACTCCCAGTCGCGGTCCTCCCACAGACGTCGCGCCTCGTAGCCGCCGTCATTCAGGAACTCGAGGAACCGCCCGTTCGTCACCTTGTGCGCGCCGATCGCGAACGCGGGCACGTCCACCGAGAGCGTCTCGAATTCGTTGTCCCAGCCGAAGCGTCCGTCGGAGCGCGAGCGGCCGAGCACGGCGATACCCGCCGGGATGGGACACGTCGCGCGTGCGTCCGCCCCGCGCGCCGGAGGCGCCACCGGGTCACGACGCGTGTGCTTCATCGCGTGCGGGAGCCGATGCAGCAGATACGCGAGCGTCTCCGCGTGCATGAGCCGGTGCTCGATCGCCATGTGGAACAGGGTCTGGGCATCGTGTCCCGCCACGGGCACTCGACCTCCCAGCAGGAGATCGTCCACCACGTCGCGGGTGCGGCCGTTGTATGCCCGCACCTCGGCCTCGCGCGGCCAGTCCGACGCCGGCTCGGACGGCAGGCCGCCGTCCGTGGGATCGATCCCGAACGCGAAGAGCTTGTCGAACCGGGGATCGAAGGACTCGACCCCGTAGCCCTGCCGGGCGATCAGGTTCCAGTCGAAGGCCTCGAGGTGGCCCAGGTAGAAGACGAGCCGGTGGCGCTCGGGGATGGGGCGCTCGTAGAGCGCCTCATGCTTCAAGACCGCAAAGAGATCGTCGGTCCGCGCCCGCGCTTCGGCCAGCGTCGCGACCAGCGCGTCACGGCCGGCGGCCAGTGTCTGTGGAGGGTTCATGGTCGTTCTCCCGTGAGAGTCTTAGCCCGCGGGGGACGGCCACCCGTTCCAGGAGATCGAATCCGCCCTGGGCCAGGAGGGCCAGCGCCGCCGCGGGAATGGCGCCCTCTAGAATTAGACCATTTTGACGCAACTGGATGCCGGAAAGGATCGGCTCTCCGAGCCCCCCGGCCCCGATCAGGGCGGCCAGGGTGGCCGAACCCACGTTGATGACGGCGCTCGTCTTGATCCCGGCCAGGATCGCGGGGGAGGCGAGGGGTAGCCGCACCCGGAGGAGCTGGGCCCGGGGCGAGAGCCCGATCGACTCGGCCACCTCGGGGAGGGGCGCCGGAACGGTGGTCAGTCCCACGACCGTGTTCCGGACGATCGGAAGCAGGCTGTAGAGGAAGAGCGCGGCCAGCGCCGGCACGACCCCGATGCCCAGGATCGGGATCAGGAAGGCGAGGAGCGCGAGCGACGGGACGGTCTGGAGCACGCCGACCAGCCCCAGGATGCCGCCCCCGAACACGCGGGATCGCGCCGCGAGGACCCCGAGCGGGACTCCGATCAGGATGGCGGCGAGGAGCGAGAGCCCCACCAGCTCGAGATGGCGGACCGTGTTGCGCGCGAGCGAGGGCAGCATCCCTCCACTCGTCGCCGTGCGCCCCTCCGGGCTCCGGCCGAGCGCCTCGAGGAGGAGCGTGTCCGCGGCCGCCTGGAACGGCTGCTTCCCGAGCACCACGCGGGCGTTCGCGCGGATCATCCGCGCCTCGTCCACCACGTTCGAGAGGCGGCGCACCGCGCGGAGCGCGGCCGGCTTGCGCTTCCCGAGGTCCAACCGGTAGAGCCACACGGCATCGTACCGGGGAAAGAACCGCCGGTCGTCGTGGAGCACCACGAGTCCGAGCCGCGCGATCTGGGCGTCCGTCGTGTAGATGTCCGTGCCGTCGATCGTGCCGGACTCGAGCGCCGCGTACGCGAGCTCGTGCTGGATCCCGGTCACGCGCGCGCGGCCAAGCGCGTACGCTCGCGAGAGACCTGGGAATCCGTCCGGACGTCCGAGGAACTCGTGCGTGAGCCCGAGGCGCACCTCGGGATGCCTCGCGAGATCGGAGAGCTTCGAGAGCCCGTAGCGCTTCGCGGCCGCGGGCGTGACCGCGATCGCGTAGCTGTCGTTGAAGCCGATCGGAGCGCTCATCTCGAATCCCAGCGCGCGGAGACGCTCCTGCAGGCCCGGACCGTCCAGACGCTCCGGCGAGCGCAGGATCACCTCCTGGATCGTGCCCGTGTACTCGGGATACACGTCGATCTCGCCCGAGCGGAGCGCCTGGAACACGATCTCGGTGCCCCCGAGGTTGTGGCGGTGCGCGACGGCCTCCGTCCCGTCGTCGCGAATCAGCGCGGCGAGCGCCTCGCCGAGGATCCACGACTCGGGAAACGCCTTCGATCCGATGGTGACGTCCGCGTGCGCTTCGCGGATCGCCGGACTCCACGGGAGCCCGAGGGGGAGCGCGATCGCGAGCGCGAGCGGGATGGCGCGACGTACGATGCGCCGCAGGCAGCCCATCACGCGCGGGTCTCCGGCTGCCCGAAGAGCGGACGCTGAGCCCGGATGAACGCCGTCACGAACGATTCCGCAGGCCTTCGTGTCAGGTCTTCGATCGTCCCGCGCTGCACGATGCGCCCCTCGCGCATGAGGGCGATCTCACCTCCGAGGAACGCGGCCTCCGCGATGTCGTGGGTCACGAACAGAACCGTCTTCTGCAGCTTCTGGAAGAGCCCCTTGAGCTCCTCCTGGAGCCCCGATCGGATCATCGGATCGAGCGCCGCGAGCGGCTCGTCGAGGAGGAGGACCTCGGGGTCCAGCATGAGCGCCCGCATGAGCGCGACGCGCTGACGCTGTCCGCCGCTCAGCTCGGCCGGATAGCGGCGGAGCATGGGGCCGGTGAGCCGCGCCAGGTCGGTCAGCTCGGAGACCCTCGACTCGATGCGGGAGCGGGGCCAGCCCAGGTCGCGCGCGACGATCGAGACGTTCGCGCCCGCGGTCAGGTGGGGGAAGAGTCCTCCTTCCTGGACGACGTAGCCGCTGCGCAGCCGTAACGCGCGGCGGGTCGAGAGGTCCATGGCGGTCCCGCCGATCCGGACCGTGCCTCGGTCCGGCCGGAGGAGCCCGATCACGAGACGGAGCAGGGTGCTCTTCCCGCAGCCGCTCGGCCCGATCAATGCAAGGGTAGTCCGGGGCTCGACCCGAAGGCTCGGGATGTCCACGGCCAGGGTCCCGCCATAGCGCTTCTCGAGGCCCTCCACTTCGATCGCGGCCGGCATAGGGGGGATCCTACTGGACGCGGCCGCGAACCGTTAGGCCGGCGTCCCCCCGCGCAGGCCGGGAGGTGCCCATGCGGTGGCTCACGACTCTGTTCTTCGTCCTGGTATTCCTGCTCACGGGTTGCGGGCCTCGGGAGCCCGTTCCATCCCGTACGGAGTCGGATCTGCGCGCGGCGCCCGCGGATCCTCCAGGCGTGTCGCTGGCGACCGCCGAGGTGCGGGACGCGCCGGCCGAGGTCGAAGTCCAGGGCGCCCCGATCCGGATCGGGGCCGAAGTCTGGCGGGATTACATGCCCATCAGCCCGCCGGAGGGAAGACCGCTCGCGGCGGTCGTGTGGGTGTGGGCGGCCGACCGGGCGTCGGCAGGGCCCGTGCCGGAGGCGGATCGCGCCTGGGTCGTGCACGGTGACTCGGCGTGGTCGACCGTGCCCGTGAAGGAGGCGCCTCCCGCCGAATCGGACTCCTTTCTCGTCCGGTACGCGCTCCGGGACGGACCGCTGTGGGGACCGGGTGTGCCGGTCGACGTCGTCCTACGGCTCCAGGGGACGGACGGGAGCCCGATCCTGATCCGGACGGGCACGATGATCACGCGCACGGATTGATTGGGGCGGCCTGCAAGCCGCCGTCGAGAGACCCTACTTCGGTTCCGGAGCCACGCTCAGCGGGAGCAGCCCCACGTCGATGCGCACGCGGTCGGGCCCGCTCGTGAAGTCTCCGTCGCTCACGCGCAGCTGGAATTCGACACGGCCCGCCAGGAGCGGTGCCGTGAAGCTCGGGGTCGGTCCGGTGAGATCGACGCCGCCGTTCACATCGATTCCTACCACCTGCCGCCATGCATACGTGAGGGGCTGCCCTTCGGGGTCGGAGCTGCCCGTTCCGTCCAGCGTCACCGTGGACCCGACGAAGACCGTCTGGTTCGGTCCCGCGTTGGAGGTTGGAGGCGAGTGGGTCGTCCTGAACGTCCAGACGAAATTCCCGGCGAGAGGGTTCCCCTCGAGATCCCGGATCCCCGTCGTGAGGGTCACGGTGTAGTCCGTCAGCGCGCCGAGGGACGACGCCGGGTCGAACGTGACCGTGGCGTCGCTC
>DASTBC010000169.1 GCA_035712245.1 Candidatus Eisenbacteria bacterium | reverse complement strand
ACCCCGTAGAGGTAGTCGGCGACCTCCATCGTCTTCTTGTTGTGCGTCACGACGATGAACTGGGTGTTGACGCTGAACTCGCGCAGGAGCTGCACGAAGCGGTCGACGTTGGCGTCGTCGAGCGGCGCGTCCACCTCGTCGAGGATGCAGAAGGGGCTCGGCTTCACCAGGTAGATCGCGAACAACAGCGCGATCGCGGTGAGCGCCTTCTCGCCTCCCGAGAGGAGCGAGATGGACTGCGGCTTCTTCCCGCGCGGCCGCGCCAGGATCTCGATCTCGGCCTCGAGCGGATCCTCGCCCGTCAGGAGGAGCGCCGACTCCCCGCCCTCGAACAGCGACGTGAAGACCTTCTGGAAGTTCTCGTTCACCTTCTGGAACGTCGTGAGGAAGAGCTCCGAGGCGGTCTGGTTGATCTTCTCGATCGCCTCGAGGAGCGACTGCCGCGCGTCCTCCAGGTCCTTCCGCTGCCCGGTGAGGAACCCGAGGCGCTGCCGGCGCTCCTCGTAGTCCTGGACCGCGAGCAGGTTCACCGGTCCGAGCGACCGGAGCTTCTCTTGGAGATAGCGGAGCCGCGTCTCCCGCTCCTCGCGCGTGGCGCCCGGCGTCAGAGGTTTCGACCCGGGCGACTTCAGGTCGGCCTGGGAAGCGCCCTCCGCGTCCGAGCGGTCCACGATCGCGTCCTCCGGCACGCGCCCCGGCTCCGCCTCGAGATCCACGTCCTCGATCTCGACGAGCGCGTTCTCCGCCGCGCCCTCGCCCCCCTCGACCGCCTCGGGCGGCACGTAGCTCTCGAGGTCGATCTCGTACTCGTTCCGGATCCGCTCGAGGAGCCGCCGCATCTCGCCGTCGGCTTCCGCCTGCTCGAGATCCGCGCGGTGGAGCCGCTCGGTCAGCTCGGCGTGCTCGCGGCGCACCTCGCGCACCCGGGATTCGACGTCGTCCGACTTCCCCTTCACCTCGCCAAACTCCTCGCGCGCCTTCTGGAGGACCAGCTCGCGCTCCGCCTTGCGCTGGATCTCGAGCGCCAGCTCCGCCTCGCGCTCCGAGCTCAGCGTCTCGGCCTCGCGGATCCGGTTCTCGGTCTGGACGGCCTCCTCCTCGCGGCTCGCGATCCCGCGCTCGGCTTCCTCGGCGCTGCGGAGGAGCCGCTCGTGCTCGGCGATTCCGGCCTCGAGCGACGACCGGGCCCGCGTCGCCTCGACGCGCGCCTCGGCGTGGAGCGCCACGCGCCGCTCGCGCTCCTGCTCGAGCGCGCGGACCTCGTTCTCTTCCCGCGCCAGCTCGTCGTCGACTCGACCGCGCTCGAGGTCGGCGGTCTGGAGCGCCTGCTCCGCCAGCTCGGCCTCGGAGAGCGCGCGCTCGTGATCGGCTTCCGCCGCGCCGAGCGAGGAGGCGACCGCCGCGATCGCCTGCGCCATCGCGTCCCCGCGGATCGTCTGCTCCGTGCGGCGGGACTCGAGCGCGCGATGCGCGTCCTCGTTCGCCGCGAGGACCCGGGCCGCTTCCTCGTGCACGGACTGCGCCGACGCGCGCGCCGCGCGCCGCTCCTCGGACGTCCTCGCGACGGCCGCGAGCGCTTCGCTCGAGGCCGTGATCGACGCCGCGAGCTCGATCAGCTCCTCCTCGCGCCGGAGCACCGAGCCCGCGCGGGTCGAGCCGCTTCCGCCCTGGAAGATGCCGGGGCCCACGACCCGCTCGCCGCGGCGCGTCACGAAGTGGAGCCGCTCGCCGGAGAACCGCTCGTTCAGCGCGAGCCCCGTGTCGATGGAGTCGACCACCACGACGCCCGAGAGGAGGAAGGAGGCCAGCGTGACGTAGCCCGGTTCGAACCGAACGTGATCGAGGAGCGTGCCCAGCACTCCGGGCGTGGCGAGGACCTCCTCCGGAATCGGAGTGGGCCTCATCCGGGAGAGCCGGTCCAGGCTGATGAACGTCGCGCGTCCCTCGCCGCTCTGCTCGAGCGCGCGGAGCGCCTCGACGGCGGCGTCGGTGCGCTCGGCGACGATGAACTGAACCGCCTCGCCCAGCGCCGCCTCGAGCGCGGTGAGCCACTCGCCGGACGCCTGGATCACGTCGCCGACCGTGCCCAGCACGCGGGCGGGGCGGCTGGGGCCCGCCACGAGCCACCGCACGCTCGCGTCGTATCCCTCGTAGCTCTCCTTCAGCTCGCGGAGCGTCGCGTGCCTCGCCTCGAGCGCGGCGTGCGCCTCGCGAGCACGCATCTCGATCTCGTCCTGCTCCGCGATCCGCGCCTCCGTCTCCGCGATCGCGGCCAGCGCCTCCTGCACCCGGGCGCGGGCCCCGGCCACCTCGCGCCCCGACGATTCGAGCGACCGCTCGATGTCGCGGATCGTCTCCCGGAGCGCCTCCTCGTCCCGCGCGAGCGTGTCGCGCTGCGCGAGGAGCTCGTTCTTCCGCGCCTCGAGCTCGCGGCGCCTCTCGCGCCACGAGCGGGCCGAGCTCTCCTGCATCACGCGGGCCTCGAAGAGATCGAGCGAGAGCTGCTTCCGCTCGGCGAGCGCCGCGCGCCGCGCCTCGAGCCGCGGACCCATCTCCGCGAGCTCGCTCTCGAGCTTCCGCTCCTCGTCCTCGCGCTCGAGCTGCACCCTGGTGAGCCGCTCGCGATCGCCTTCGATCCTCGACGCGTGGCCCCGGACCTCCTCCACGCTCGCGCGAAGGCGGGTCGCCTCCGAGCGGGCGTGCTCGAGCTTTTCCTGGAGCCCGGACCTCCGCTCGCGGAGCACCGCGACCTCGTTCAGGAGCGCGGCGCCGCGCGCCTCGTGCTCGCTCAGGGCCTCCTGGGCGTGGCGCACCTCGCCCTCGCGCTTCAGGAGCTCGAGCTTCAGCTCCTCGAGCTCGGCCTCGTGGCGCGCGAGCGTGCCGCCCAGCACGGAGCGCCGGTTCTCGGCGTTCGTGCGCTCGGCGCGCAGCACTCCGGTCTCGCCGTTCAGGCGGACCCACGTTTCCTTGGCGATCCCGAGGTCGATGTCCCGGATCTCGTCCCGGAGGCGTCCGTGTCGCCGCGCCTTCCCGACCTGCCGCGCGAGGGAGCGCACCTCGCGCTCGATCTCGCCGACGATGTCGTTCACGCGCGTGAGGTCGGTGTGCGTGAGCTCGAGCTTCTGGAGAGCCTCCTTCTTCCGGGTCTTGTAGCGCATGATCCCGGCCGCCTCCTCGAAGAGGAAGCGCCGGTGGCCGCTCTCGTCCGAGAGGACGTTGTCCACCATGCCGCGCTCGATGAGCGAGTACGCGTGCGATCCCATCCCGGTGTCGAGGAAGAGGTCGCGCACGTCGCGGAGGCGGCAGGGGTTCTTGTTGATCATGTACTCGCTCTGCCCGTTCCGGAACGTGCGCCGCGCGATCTGGACGGTCGTGTACTCGGAGGGGAGGACGCCTCGGTTGTTCACCATGGTGAGCGAGACCTCGGCCATGCCGAGCGGCTTCCGGTGCGCGGAGCCGGTGAAGATCACGTCCTCGAGGGTGTCGCCGCGGAGGTGGCGCATGTTCTGCTCGCCCAGCACCCAGCGGATCGCCTCGACGATGTTGGTCTTGCCGCTCCCGTTCGGACCCACGACCGACGTGATCCCCGAACCGAAGTCGACGCGCACGCGCTGCGGGAAGGACTTGAATCCCTGGATGTCGAGGCGCTCAAGGAACACGTGTCATCTCTCCCGGTGTGGGTACGCCTGGGCCCGGTCGACCCAGCCGGTCTGTAGGAGCCACTGGGCGTGGGTGTGAGCCTCCGCCTCGGTGGCGAAGCGGCCCACGAACACCCTGTAGTACCCCGGAACGTCGTTCGCCTTCTCGACCCAGGCTTCCATGCCTCGGGCGCGGAGCGAGGCCGCGATCTCCTCCACCTTCTCGGTGGAGCGGAACGAGGCCACGTGGACGCGGAACGGCTTGGCGGCGGATGGATTGGAGGGTTGGAGTCCCGCCGGGATCTCGGTCCCCTTCGCCGGGCCGCCGGGAGACCCGGGCGCGACGGCGGCGCCGCGGTCGGGCTCCGCGGGGGGTACGGGGGTGAGTGCGCTCTCCGAGGGGAGGGACGGCGACGGGGCGCCCATTCCCGCCTCGAGCGGACGGTCCGGCTCGGGGAGCACCCGCTCCGTCCCGGCCGGCATCACCTCGTCGCCCGGAGGGAGCGACGGGGACCGCATCACGATCGCGAGCACGCTCGCCGCCACCGCGAGCCCCGCGGCCACGCCGCCGATGAGCCCGGCTCGGGATCGCCCGATGGGACGAACGCGCGCGCGCCCGGACCGGATCTCCTCCTCCAGGGTCGACGCGAGCGCGTTCTCGTCCACCGAGGCGCGGTGGCGTCGCTCGACACCGTCCCAGGGCTTCACGGGCTCGGGAACGATGACGATCGTCTCGCGCGGCTCCCCCCCGACCGAGGCCGCCTGGATCGCGGAGGGATCGCGCGGCTCCGGGTCGCCCCAGAGCTCCCGGCCCTCCGGCGTGACGGGAGTCCAGAGATCCCGGCGGGCGCCCTGGCGCTCCTTCTCCGGGGCGGTCGCCTCGGCCTCGCGCGCGGCCGGGTCCGCCGCGTCGATCCCGAGGCATCCGATCATGGGAGCGTCCGAGCCCCACAGCTCGAGGAACGCGTCGCGCAGCTCGGCGCGGCCCGTCCGCTGGACCGACGAGGCGAGCACGACGCCGTCCATGCGTTTCGACAGCTGCCCGGTGAGCCCGCGGCGGTGGAGGAGGGGCGCCACGAAGAGCGTGACGTCGGCGTGGCTCCCGAAATTCCGGGACGCGCGCTCCCAGTCCGCGTGCTCCGCGATGCGGGACTCCTCGGGAGGATAGCTCCCCGGCCCCACGACCCAGAGCGAGCCGGCCACGACCTCCCACGCGACGCGGCGGAAGGAGCAGCCGAATTCGAGCACGTCCACGAACCCCTCGTTGGGATGGGGACGCGGCCGCACGATCGTGGGATTCCAGAAGTCGAGGTCGACCACCGCGATCTTGAGGCCGCGGCGGCTCCACTCGCGCGCGATCGCGAGTCCCAGGGCGAAGCACTCGCGATCCTCCGGGAATCCGGCGAGGAGGAGGGACCGGAGCGTGAGGGAGCGCCTGGTCTCGGTGAGTCCCTCGACGGCTCGGGCCAGCTCGGGAGGAGGCTCGACGGCGAGGAGCGCCGCGAGGCCCGCGCCGGGCGGAAGAGGATCGATGCGGCCGTCGCCGAGGAGCGGGAGATTGACTTCCTTCGCGAAGCTCTGCGGATCGGAGTAGCGTTCCACCTCCGCCTCGATCACCCGGACCCCCTCTCTCCGTCCAGCGCGAGGACGAGCGCCGCGACGAGCCGCGGCACGTCCCTTGATTCCACCGTGCGAAGGTCGAGCAGGAGCCGGTCCCTTTCGATCCGTCCCAGGACCGGCTCGGGTCCCGTGCGGAGGGCGCGCGCGAACGCGGCCGCCGTGCCGCGCGGAGCCCGAATGGAGAGCGCGAAGGACGGGATTCCCGCCCCCGGCATCGCTCCGCCTCCGACCTCCGCGGTGCAAGCTACCACCTTCGCGCCCACGCGAGAAGCGCGTTCCGCGCCGAGGGCGCGCAGCGCCTCCTCCGCGCGCGTGCGGACCGAGCCCGCGGGCTCCGCGAGCATGCGGAGCACGGGAATCGAGGTCTCGCGCGCCTTCGGGTCGCGGTAGAGGCGAAGCGTCGTCTCGAGCGCGGCGATCGAGAGTTTGTCGAGACGGAGCGCGCGCGCCATGGGATTCTTGCGGCACGCCTCCACGAGGGCGCGGCTCCCCGCGAGGATCCCGGCCTGCGGCCCTCCCAGGAGCTTGTCGCCGCTCGCGCACGCGAGCGGGACTCCTTCCGCGAGCGCTTCCCTGAGGAGCGGCTCCTTCGGGAGCCCGTACGGGCGAAGGTCGAGCAGCGCGCCGCTCCCCACGTCCTCGAGCATCGGGACCCGGCGCTTCCGCGCGAGCGCCGCGAGCTCGGTTCGCGAGACCTGCTCGGCGAAGCCGACGATCGCGAAGTTCGAGGGATGGACCCGGAGAAGGAGCCCGGTCTGGGGTCCGATCGCGCGTTCGTAGTCCCGGAGCCGCGTCTTGTTGGTGGTGCCCACCTCCCGGAGCTTCGCGCCGGCGCGCTCGAGGATTTCCGGAATGCGGAACGATCCGCCGATCTCGACCAGCTCGCCCCGCGAAACGATCGCCTCGCGACCGGCGCAGAGCGTGTTGAGCGCGAGGAGCATCGCCGCGGCGTTGTTGTTCACGGCGATCGCGGCCGGAGCGCCCAGGACCTCGCGGAGGAGCCCCTCCAGGTGGGACATCCTCGACCCCCGGCCCCCGGTCTCGAGATCCAGCTCGAGGTTGGAGTACGAACGCGCGGACTCGAGCGCCGCCCGGGCGGCGTCTTCCGCGAGGGGCGCGCGACCGAGGTTCGTGTGGAGGACGACGCCCGTGGCGTTCAGGACGGGCCGCAGGCTCGGGCGGAGCATGGACTCCGCGCGCGCGCGTGCCTCGCGCGCGAGCGAGTCGGCGTCGCCGGCCGGCAGGCCGGAGCTTCCGCCACCCTTGCGGAGCGCGGTCCGGAACGCCGCGAGCGTCTCCCGAACGGCGGCCACCACCACGGGCCGGGGCGCCTCGAATCCGGCGAGCGCTTCCGCGCGCAGCACCGCGTCCACCGAGGGGATCGAGCGCAGCGAGCGCACGGACCCGCGTGTCGCGCTCGAACGCGCGCGCGGCCGGCTCATCCCGCGCCTCCGAGATACGCGGCCTGGACCGACGGGTTCGCGAGCAGCACGTCGCAGCGGTCCGAGAGCCGGACCTCTCCGGTCTCGAGCACGTAGCCGCGGTCGCCGCACGCGAGCGCCATGCGGGCGTTCTGCTCCACGAGCACGATGGTGGTGCCCTCCGAGCGGATCCGGCCGATCACGGCGAAGATCTCGCGCACGAGGAGCGGCGCGAGCCCGAGCGAGGGCTCGTCCATCAAGAGCACGCGCGGCCGCGCCATGAGCGCCCGCCCGATCGCGAGCATCTGCTGCTCGCCGCCGCTCAGGGTCCCCGAGGCCTGGCGCCTCCGCTCCTCGAGGCGCGGGAAGAGCCGGAAGATCCGCTTCCGGTCCTCGGCGACTCCCGCGCGGTCCTTTCGGAGATACGCGCCCATGTCGAGGTTGTCCGAGACGGAGAGGTTCGCGAAGACGATGCGGCCCTCGGGCACGTGCGAGATCCCCAGCTTCACGATCTCGTGCGCGGGGCGCCCGTGGATCGGGCGGCCCTCGAAGCGGATCGCGCCGCGGCTCGGGCGCAGGAGCCCCGAGATCGCACGCAGGGTGGTGCTCTTCCCCGCCCCGTTCGCGCCGACCAGCGTCACGATCTGCCCCTCGTCCACGTCGATCGACACGCCCTTCAGGGCGTGGATCGCCCCGTAGTGGACGTGGGTGTCCTCCAGCTCGAGCAGGCTCACGCGCCCTCTCCGAGATACGCCTCGATGACCTTCGGGTCCTTCCGGATCCGCTCCGGATTCCCCTCCGCGATCTTGACCCCGTAGTCGAGCACGGTGATCCGCTCGCAGATCCCCATGACGACCTTCATGTCGTGCTCGATCAGGAGCACCGTCAGATGGTACCGCTCCCGCACGTCGTGGATCAGGTGCATCAGGGCCTCGGTCTCCTGCGGGTTCAGGCCCGCGGCGGGCTCGTCGAGGAGGAGGAGCTTCGGCTCGGCGGCGAGCGCTCGCGCGATCTCGAGGCGGCGCTGCTCCCCGTACGGAAGATTCCGCGCCGGGGTGTCGCGGTAACGCGTGAGCCCGAACGATTCGAGGAGCGTCTCGGACCGCTGCAGGATGTTCTCCTCCTCGGCCACGGAGCGCGGCGTCGAGAGCACGCTGTCCAGGACCGTGGCTCCGGCGTGCGTGTGGCAGGCGATCCGCACGTTGTCGAGGCAGGTGAGCGCCGCGAAGATCCGTGGATTCTGGAACGTGCGCGCGACTCCCGCGCGCGCGATCCAGCTCGTCACGCGGCCGTGGATCGCCCTCCCCTCGAGCAGGATCTCTCCCGACGTCGGCGCGTAGACCCCCGTGATCAGGTTGAAGACGGTGGTCTTCCCCGCGCCGTTCGGCCCGATGAGCCCCGCCAGCGCGCCCCGCTCGAGCAGGAGATCCAGCTCCGAGACCGCCTTCAGGCCGCCGAACTGGATCGTGACGCGGCGGAGCGCGAGGAGCGGCGCGCTCATGCGAGCGGTGTCGCCCCCGGCTGTTCCTTCCGGCGGCGCCAGGCGATGTCCCGCCCGCCCAGGATTCCCTGAGGGCGCGCGATCATGAGCACGATGAGGAGGAGCGAGTAGATGATGAGCCGCTCCGCGCTCGCGAAGCGGAGCGCCTCGGGGAGAGCGGTCAGGATGGTGGCGCCGAGCACCGAGCCGACGAGGCTCCCCATCCCGCCGAGCACCACCATCACGATCACCTCGATCGACTTCATGAACGTGAAGCTGTTGGTGTGGAGATACGTGTAGTGCGCGAAGAGCGCGCCCGCGACGCCGGCGAAGAAAGCCGCGATCACGAACGCCGACACCTTGTACCGCGTGGTCGGGACGCCGAGCGCCTCGGCCGCGATCTCGTCCTCGCGGATCGCGAGGCACGCGCGCCCGTGATAGGACGTGAGCAGATTCCGGAGCACGACGTACGTGGCGACGCATCCGCCCAGGACCCACGCGAGATTCGTGAGCCGCGGCACGCCGGCGAAGCCGCGCGCTCCCCCCACGGCTTCGATGTTGAGGATCGCGACGCGGATGATCTCGCCGAACCCCAGCGTGACGATCGCGAGGTAGTCGCCGCGGAGCCGCATCGACGGGAGGCCGACGAGGAAGCCCGCCGCCGCGCTCACCAGGCCGCCGAGGAGCATCGACGCGAGGAAGAGCGCCATCACCGCGGGGCCGCCGTCTCCCGCGTCGACGCCGAAGAGCCCCGGCCCCGCATAGACGGTGAACGCGGCCGAGGCGTACGCGCCCACCGCCATGAAGCCCGCGTGCCCGATCGAGAACTGTCCGGTGATCCCGTTCACGAGGTTCAGGCTCAGCGCGAGGATCACGTTGAGCCCGGAGAGGACGAGGATGCGGTAGAGATACGGGTTCACGAGCTGGAGCGCGATCCGGTCCAGCGCGACCACCGCGGCCAGGGCACCCGCGGTCCAGAGGAGGCGCCGCCCCGCCCTAAACCTTCTCGGCGACATTTCTGCCCAGGAGCCCCGCCGGCTTGAGGAGGAGCACGAGGATCAGGATGATGAAGGCGATCGCGTCGCGGTAGGTCGACGAGATGTACCCGACGACCAGATACTCGGACACGCCCATCAGGAGGCCCCCGATCACCGCGCCGGGGATGCTTCCGATCCCGCCGAGCACCGCCGCGACGAAGGCCTTGATCCCCGGCATGATCCCCATCAGGGGCTCGATCCGGGGATTCGTGAGCCCCACGAGCACGCCCGCCGCCGCGGCGAGCGCCGATCCGATCGCGAACGTGATCGTGATGATCCGGTTCACCGGGATGCCCATGAGGCTCGCGGCGTCGCGGTTGAACGCGACGGCGCGCATCGCCTTTCCGGTCTTCGAGCGATGGATGAAGAGCGTGAGCCCGACCAAGAGGAGGATCGAGACGAGGACCACCGTGATCTGGTGGTTCGTGACCATGACTCCCGGCACCAGCTCGACGCGCTGGGGCGGGATGATCTGGGGGAAGAACTTGGGATCCGCGCCGAAGATGCGAATCCCCAGGTTTTCGAGGAGGAGCGAGACCCCGATCGCGGTGATGAGCGCGGTGAGCCGCGAGGACTTCCGCACGGGCCGGTAGGCGAGGAGCTCGATCAGGACGCCGAGGAGCGCGCAGAAGGCCATCGCGCCGAGCAGCACGAGGAGCGCGGACCCGACCGTCGCGCCGGCGCCGCCGGCGCCCGTCCAGCGCGCGAGGTAGAACGCGGCGAACGCGCCCACCATGTAGACGTCCCCGTGCGCGAAGTTGATGAGGCGCAGGATGCCGTACACCATGGTGTAGCCGAGCGCGATCAGGGCATAGATGCTTCCCCAGGCGATCCCGTTGGCCAGCTGCTGGAGAAGCTCCTGCACGCCGAGCGGCTAGGTGCGGCTCGGGAGCCTAGGGCTCGACCATCGCGACGAACTCGTACTTGCCTTCCTTGATCCCCACGAAGACGGCGGGCTTCACCGCGTTTCGCGAGGCGTCGAGCGTGATCTTGCCGGTCACGCCGGGGAAGTCCTTGGTCGCGTTGATGAACTCTTTGAGCTTGGCGCGGGCCGCCTTCTGCGCGTCGTTCCGGGGTCCCTGGAGGGCGCGGAAGGCCTCGGCGTCCTCCTGGCGCAGGCGGTCGAGCGCGGCCACCAGCACGCCGGCGGCGTCGTACGCGAGCGCCGCGAGCCCGTCCGGCGTCGCGCCGCCGTAGCGCGCCCGGTAGTCGTTCACGAACTTCTGGATCGCGGGATTGGGATCGTCGACCCAGTAGTGGTTCACCATGTAGCTTCCGTTCAGCGAGCCCTGCGCGATCTCGAGGAGCTCGTCCGAGACCCAGCCGTCGCCGCCGAGCATCGGCACGTCGAGGCCGATCTCGCGCGCCTGGCGCGAGATGAGCCCGACGTCCGTGTAGTAGCCGGGCACCATCAGGAACTGGGGCTTCTTCGACTTGATCACCGTGAGCTGCGCCTTGAAGTCCTGGTCCCCCTCGGAGTAGGACTCGTCCGAGATCACCGTTCCCCCGAGGGCGTGGAACGCCTCGGTGAAGTAGTTGGCCAGGCCCACGCTGTAGTCGTTCTTGATGTCGCGGAAGACGGCGCCGCGGGTGAAGCTCAGGCGCTCCTTCGCGAACTTCGCGATCATCTGTCCCTGGAAGGGGTCGATGAAGCAGACGCGGGAGATGTAGTCGCCGAACTCGGTGACCTTCGGGTTCGTCGAGGAGGGCGTGATCATCGGGACGCCCGCCGACTGGCAGATCGGAGCCGCCGCCATGCTCCGGCTCGACGCCACCTCCCCCAGCACCGCGACGACGCCGTCCTGGTCGATGAGCTTGCTCACCGCCGTGGCGGCCTCCTCGGGACGGGACTGGTCGTCCTCGACGATCACGCGCACCTTGGTGCCGCCGATCCCTCCCGCGGCGTTCATGTTGTCGAGGAAGAGCTCGATCCCGTTCTTCGTCGAGATCCCGAAGGTGGCGGTGGGTCCCGTGAGGGAGCCGTACTCGCCGATCACGATTTCGTTCTCCTTCTTCGCGCATCCGAGCGGGAGCGCGATCAGGAGCGCGAGACAAAGGACGGCGATCACATGCTTCCGGAACCGGATCATCCTCGATCCTCCATGGCTAAGTCGTTGTCATCCCAGGGAGTTCAGCTCTCCCGGGCGCCACCCTATCCGATCCCGCCCTCAGGGGTCAATCGCGACTTCGCTCAGCGGAACGCCCTTTCCGCCCCGGATCGCGAGCCGCTCGGGATACGCGCCGATCACGGGCTTGAGCGCGCGCAGCCGGCGGTCCTCGTCGTTGGGATAGAGCTGCGTGCGGAGCGCTTCCCGGAGCGTGGACGCGTTGATCGCGCCCGACTCGATCGCGCGCGCGATG
>DASTBC010000168.1 GCA_035712245.1 Candidatus Eisenbacteria bacterium | reverse complement strand
AAGGTCATGGTCTCGAGGCTATCGAGGCCCCGGACGGGGACGGGCGCGGTCACCTCGATCGAGTGCAAGCGAACCGGCTCGGGGCGGAGGGTGACGTCGATCGTGAGCTGCCCGTCCGGCGGGACGATCGCGTGGAGCGTTCGCGGGGCGTAGCCAAGGGAACGGACCAGGATGTGGTGCGGACCGGGGGGCACGTGCCGCAGCGTGTACCGTCCCTCGTCGTCCGTGCCGGCGGCGCGGTCCAGCTCGGGAAGCAGGACGACGGCCCCCGAAAGCGGTGTCGCGGTCTCCTCGTCCCGGACCGTGCCGACAAGGGTGGCCTGGAGGAGTTGCGCGGCGATCACGAGCTCGGACAGGACCGTTGCGGTGCTCATGCATCGTCCTCTCGGGACCCCACCGCCGGTGAGGAGCTGCTCCCGACGCTACTTCTTCACCACCACGTTCGCGCCCGCGAGCCTCCGCGCGAGCGACCTGCGGGACGCGGGGCCGTTGTCGAAGGTCGCGAAGAGCGTCCGCACCTCGGGCCAGTCGTCCGCGGCGTGCGGGTTCAAGGAGGCCACCGTCACCGTCTCGGGGAACCGCGCGAGCCACGCGCGCCCGAGCGCCGTTTGCTCCTCCGTCGGCTCCCCGCGGGTCGCGATCGTGAGGAGCGCGCTCTTCTCGATCCGCTTCGGCCACCCCGCGGGATCCTCTCCGTGCTCGCGCACCGTCATGCCGTGGGCTCGCAGGAGGTCCGCCATCGGCGCGCGCGTCGACGGACGGTTGATCTCGAGCACGTCCACGGGAGAGTGGAGCGGCACGCCGCCCGCGCCCTGACGCAGGATGCGGAGCGCGCCCTCGGCGATCCGCTCCAGCTCGTCGCCGGGAACCGCCTCGCGCGCCTCGCGCTCGAGGAGAAACGACCAGTCCCGGGGCGGACGCGCGGCGCTCCCCGCGCGAAGCCTTCCGATCCGCTCGATCGAGAGCGCCACGCGCTCGGGGGTGAGACGGCCGCTCCGGAGCGCTTCGCGGATCGCGGCGAGCGCCTCCTCGGGGCCCGGCTCGAGCTTCGAGTAGAGAAGGAGGTCGCACCCCGCCTCGATCGCGCGCACCGCGACCTCGCCGTACGAGCCGCGGGACGTGGCGCCGGCCATCTCGAGCGCGTCCGTGACGACCACGCCCTGGAAGCCCATTCGCTCACGCAGGAGCCCCGTCACGACCGCGCGCGACAGCGTCGCGGGCACGGACGGATCGGGCTCCACGGCCGGCACCGAGACGTGCGCGACCATCACCACGGGCGCGCCGCCGTTCACCGCCGCCTCGAACGGACGCAGCTCGCGAAGGGCGAGTGTCCGCGCGTCGACCTCGAGCGTGGGGAGCGTGAGATGGGAGTCCAGGGACGTGTCCCCATGTCCCGGGAAGTGCTTCACGACCGGGATCATCCCGACCGCCTGCATCCCCTCGATCGCGGCGCGGCCGCATGCCGTCACCTGGGACGCGGACGAGCCGAAGGAGCGGATCCCGATCACCGGATTGCGGGGATTCGAGTGGATGTCGAGCACGGGCGCGTAGTTCAGGTTCACGCCCAGCGCGAGGAGCCGCTGCGCCGTGCGCGTCGCGAGGTCCTTCACGAGCGGCGGCCCCCCCGACGCCGCGACCGCGCGCGCCGAAGGCGGAACCTCCCAGAAGCCGGAGAGCTGGGACACCATGCCCCCTTCTTCGTCGACGGAGATCAGCGCCGGCCGCTCGGGCGTGCCGAGGATCCCGTGCAGCGAGCGGCAGAGCCTCCCCGCGGTCCCGGCGTCGGGGAAGTTGGGAGCGAAGAAGATCACGCCCGCGGGCGCGATCGCGCGGAGCTTCGACTCGATCTCCGGAGTGACCTCGGTGCCAGGGAAACCGACGATGAGCAGCTCGCCGAGCCGGGACTCGATCTCCTCCGCACGATGGAGCTCGTTCATGGGACCTCGACCTCTTCCAGGAGGCGCCGGTAACGGTGGTAGACGATCTTCGGCACGGTGCCGGATTCCAGCCCCTCGAGAACCGAGCAGCCCGGCTCCGCGCGATGCGTGCACGTGCGGAAGCGGCAAGGTGGAGCGTCGGCGATCTCGGCGAACACCGCCGCGACCTCGGAGGCCTCGGCGCGCCCGAGCGACACGCTGCGGACGCCGGGCGTGTCGATCAGCATGCCCCCCTCCGGGAGATGGTAGAGGCGGGCGCTGGTCGTCGTGTGCTTTCCCTTCCCGGACTTCACGCTCAGCTCGCCCGTCTGCGCGTCGATGTCGGGGAGGAGCGCGTGCAGGAGCGACGATTTGCCGACGCCCGAGTGCCCCACGAACACGGTCGTGGTACCGATGAGGATCTCACGCAGCCGCTCGATGCCGTCCCCGGCCCGCGCGCTCACGCACACGTGGTCGAACGGCACCGCCGCTTCCTCCAGGGCGTGGGCGACGTCCTCGGCGGTGCCGAGGTCGGTCTTGTTCAGGCAGAGGATGGGGTGGAGCCCGCCGCGGCGCGCGAGGAGCCCCCACCGGTCGACGAGACCGGGCCGGAACGCGGGCTCCGCGATCGAGGAGACGATCACGACGTGTGTGGCGTTCGCGGCGATGACCTGGGTACGGCCCCGCGGATCGTTCGTGGGCCGCTCGAGCCGCGTCCGGCGCTCCCGGAGCGAGACGACGCGGTACGGGTTCGACTGGCCCGGCTCGGTATCGACCTCGTCGCCGACCGCGAGCAGATTCGTGTGCCGGCGATCCACCGCGGACTTCAGCTGGCCCGCGAGAACCGCCTCCACGAGCTCGCGTCCCGTCCAGAGGGCCACGCTCGCGCCGTGGAACTGCGCGACGATCCATGCCGGGTGCTGAGCTGTAGGGTCCGTTGGCGTGATGCGGTGAGTCTACCCGATGGCAGGAGCCCCGGCTACGTCGAGGGTGAGGACGCGAAAGGAGAGCGGCTCCGGCAAGGATCGGAGCAACGGAAGCGAGACGTTGTAGACGGGAATGCCGGTCGAAGTCCTTCCTTCCGGGCGTCCGTGGTGTGCGTGACCGTGGAACGCCGCGCGCACCTGGAACCGGTTGAGCGGCTCCTCGAGGCGGCTCGATCCCAGGAAGGGGCGGATCTCCAGGGGCTCGCCCTCGACCGTCTCGACGATCGGCGCGTAGTGCAGGAGCGCCACGAGCGTCTCGCTCCGCAGCCGCGCGAGCGCCGACTCGAGCTTGAGCGACTCCTCGACCGCCTCGCGCACGAACTGCTTCACGATCGACTCGCCCCAGGGCTCGAGCACGCGCCGGCCGAACCCCGTCGCGAATCCCTTCACGCCCGCGAACCCGACCCCTCTCACTTCCACCGCATCCCCGTCGAGCACCTGGATCGCCGAGCCCTTGAGCGCGCGCTTGATCTCCTCCTGCTGATCCGAGTGGTAGTCGTGATTGCCGAGCACGGCGAGGATCGGGATGCGAGCCGAATGGAGCTCGCGCGCGAGCGCGATGGCCTCGTCCACGTGGCCGTTGTGGGTGAGATCGCCGCAGAGGAGGAGGACGTCCGCCTCCACCGGGGCTCGTTCGATGATTGGCACGAGTGATGCCTTCGACGAGTCCGTGTAGTGGAGATCCGCGACCGCGGCGATCCGGAGAGGGCGCGTGATCGTCGATTCGGACATTGTCTGAGCTCCCGTTGTGGGGTCGGGGGATCGAGGAGTGACGTGCCAAACGCAAAGCATGAACTGGGCCCGAAAAAGAGAGCCTTCTTCACCGAAGTGCTGCGGAATCTCGTCTCCACGGGGAAACCCTTCCTCGTGGGAGGGGGATACGCCCTGCGCGCTCATACGGGCACGGGTCGCGTCGCGAGGGACCTCGATATCTTCGTCCACCCCAGGGACGTACGCTTCCTGCTCGACCATTTCGAGGAGGCGGGCTTCCGCGTCGAGCTGACCTTTCCCCACTGGCTTGGTAAAGTTTACAAAGACCGCAGCTACGTGGACTTCATCTTCGGCTTCGGAAACGGCGTCGCGCCCGTGGACGACGCCTGGTTCGAGCACGCGGTCGATGGCGAGGTCCTGGGCGTTCCCGTCCGGTTGAGCCCTGCCGAGGAGATGCTCTGGTCCAAGGCGTTCGTGATGGAGCGCGAGCGCTACGACGGAGCCGACGTGATCCACCTCATCGACGCGGGAGGGAGGGACCTCGACTGGAACCGCCTCCTGCATCGATTCGGTCCGCACAAGCTCGTCCTCCTGAGTCATCTGATCCTCTTCCTCTTCGTGTTCCCCTCGAAGAGCGACCGCGTGCCGACCTGGGTGTGGGACGACCTGATGGGCGTGCTCGCGGAATCTCGTCGCGAGGCGAAGCGCTCGGACGAGGTGTGCCGCGGAACGCTCCTCTCCCGCACGCAGTACCTCCTCGCGCTCCGGAACGGCTACCGGGACGCGCGGCTTCCGCCCGAGGGGTCGATGCGGCGCGAGGACGTGGAGGCGTGGACCCAGGCCGCGCCGGCCAAGGATCGGAACGACCTCGCGATCGGGTAGGTAGCCCAAAGGGGTACCCCGGCCTCTTCCCCAGGCCCTATTTGCCCAGGCCGGCAGTCGCGAGTACACTGCGCGACATGAGCCATCTGGACTTCAACTGCCCGCGGTGCGGAGAGCGCCTCCCCGCCGGCTTCACGCGATGCGACGCCTGCGGGGCGCACCTCGTACCTCCGGAGCCGGGCGGATCCTCTCGCGCCGCGTCACACCCAACACACTCCGAAGCAGGGGGCTCCCGGAAGAAGCGGCCGGCCCACGCCGCGTCCCGCATGACGGGAAGCGGCTGGATGCTCCTCGTGGTCGGGCTGCTCTGCGGCGGGGCGCTGGGATACACGCTCCGCGGCGCGGTGGGACCGCGCGAGGAGGGCGGGATGCCCTCGGGCCCCGCGGACGTCATGAGCGGGATGAGCGGAGGCGGAATGGGCGAAGGCATGGGCGGAGGCGCGATGTCCGGCGCCGCGCCCGGCGCGATGCCGGAGGACATCCGCCAGGCGCTCACCGCCTACCGGGAGCGACTCGAGAAGGATCCCAAGGATCTCGAGGCTCGGATCGGAATGGCGAACCTTCTCTTCGACTCGCACCAGTGGCAGCGGGCCATCGAGGAGTACCAGAAGGCGCTCGACCAGAACCCCAAGAACGGCGACGTCCGCGTCGACATGGCGATCGCCTATCATCAGCTCGGGCAGAACGACCGGGCCGCCCAGGAGATGGAGCGGGTCACGAAGGAGCTGCCCGAGCACCGGAACGCGTGGCTCAACCTCGGCGTCGTCAGCTCCGCCATGGGAGACAACGCCCGGGCCATCCGCTCCTGGGAGCAGTACCTCAAGCTCGAGCCGAATGGCCCCCATTCGGAGGCCCTCCGCGCGCAGATCGAGGATCTGAAGCGCGGGTCGTGAGCCCGCGCCATGCCGAGGGCAAAGCGTAGCGCCGGCATCCTCCTCTTCCGTCGCGGCCCGCGGAACGCTCTGGAGATCCTCCTGGTCCATCCCGGCGGTCCTTTCTGGGCCCGGAAGGACGACGGAGTCTGGACGGTTCCGAAGGGAGAGCACGAGGAGGACGAGGATCCGCTCGAGGCCGCGCGGCGGGAGTTCGAGGAGGAGACCTCGCACCGTCCCGAGGGGATCTTCCATCCGATGACCCCGGTGACCCAGAAGAGCGGCAAGATCGTTCGCGCCTGGGCGGTGGAGGGCGATTTCGATCCGGCGCGTCTGCGGAGCAACACGTTCTCGATGGAATGGCCCCCCGGATCCGGAAGGAAGCAGGAGTTCCCGGAGGTGGACCGCGCCGCGTGGTTCGGTCTCGACGAGGCGGAGGGGAAGATCCGCCCGGAGCAGAAGCCGTTTCTCGACGAGGTGCGGCGGATCGCGCGCGAAACCGAGCGCTAGCGCTCGAGCAGGCGCGCCATCTCCCGGAGCGCGGGAAGCCTCGATCCGTACTCACGGGCCGCGCGGCGGAGCGTGGCGGCGTCGTCGATGTCGTAGACGGGCGGGAGCATTCCCACCGATCGCCTGAGGATGCGCGCGCGCTGCAGGGTCGTGTCGAGCACGGTGTGCGTGCCCCACGCGACCGACTCGAACAATCCGTCCGCGGGACCTCGCATCCCGATCAGGTAGTAGCCTCCGTCCTCCGCGGGCCCGATGACGAGGTCGTGCCGCTCGAGCGCTTCGAAGGACTCCACGACGAGATCCGGATCGAGGTGCGGGGTGTCCGTGCCGATCGCGACCACCCGCTGGGCCCCTTTCGCGCGAAGGACGTCGAACGCCGCGCCGAGACGGGCGCCGAGATCTCCCTCGGACTGCGGGAGGATCGTGACCCTCCGCTCGGAGGCGAGGTAGCGGATTTCCGGCGAGGGCGCGCCGTCGAGGAAGAGGAAGCTCTCCGCGACGCGCCGGCTCGGGAGCACGCGCCGGACCGTCTCCCCGAGGCAGATCCACGCGACCCGCACGGCCTCGTCGATCGTGAGGGGCGGGCTCAACCGGGTCTTCACCCTCCCGGGCACGGGCGTCTTCGCGAAGACCGCGAGCGCGTTCATCAGCCCGCCCGCCTCGCGCGGTCCCGCCCCGAGAGCTCGCGCCGCACCGGAGGCCGCCGCTTCGCGGATCCCGCTCCGAGCGCCGCCATCGAGAGCAAGGGCCGCCCGCTCGTCCGTCTCAGATGGAAGAGGACCTGCTGCAGGTAGCCGCGTCCGGGTCCGAGCCGCTCCGCCCACCGCGCGAGGTCCCCGTCACGCGCCGTTCGCAGCGAGGAGAGCTCTCGCGTCGCGCGCCGGATCCAGCGGTCCACCGGGTACGCGTCGAGCCGGTCGAGGCCGAAGAGGAGCACGCAGTCCGCGATCTTGGGGCCGACGCCGGAACGCCGCATGAGATCGCGCCGGGCCTCGTCGAGCGGAAGCGCGCGGAGGCGGTCCCACGGCTCGTCGCGCTCGCTCGCGATCGCGCGAGCGGTCTCGAGGACGTAGGGTGCGCGGAAACCGAGTCCGGCGCGCCGCAGATCCGTCTCGCTCCCGCTCGCGAGCGCGCGCACGGACGGGAACGTTCGCCGCGAGGAGCCGGGGATCGGCTCTCCCCAGCGCTCGGACAGCGCCTCGACGCAGGTTGTGATCTTCCGGATATTCGCCGCCGCGGAGCAGAGGAACGAGACGAGCGTCTCCCACGGCTCCTGCCGGAGGAGGCGCAGTCCGAGCAGGGGAACGAAGCCGGGCAGCCCTCGGAGCTCCTCCGCGTGCGCGAGATGGATCCGAGGATCCTCCTCGAGACGGAAGTAGCGCGCGATCGCATCGGCGTCCGGGCTCGCGCCTCGCGTCTCGACGACGAGCGCGCCGGCGTGCTCGTCGCGGACCCGGAGCTCCGACCCTCCGACCACGCCGCTCCACACGTCGCCGTCCGCCCGCCACCGGAACGCCTGTCCGCACGTGAGCGTGAGATCCAGGTCCAGGGGACCCGAAACGGGGAGAACATGCCTCACGCCGACAATGTCGGGCGGCAGGCAGGGCGAGGTCAACCGCTTTCCTCCGTTGACGCTCGCGGAGATCGCGTGGGAAGATCGGACCTCGCGAACGAGCCGCGCGGATCGCGGCGCCTCCATCTCACCTCCGGTCGCCAGGCCCGATCAACGCCATGAATACCCGTCGTGTTCGACGCATGCCACGTCTGGCGGCGATCCTCGCCGCGTCCATGATCCTCTCGGTCAACCCGACCGGGCTCCCCTCCGCGCAGACCGCGACGCCTCCGGAGGGAGAGGACGCGGCCCACTCCACGGGGCGCGCGAGTGTCCGGCTCGTCCGGCTCCTCTCCGAGGTTCCGGAGGCGGTCCAGTCCCGTTCGGGGCCGCTCCACGACATCCGGGTCCGGCTCGATCACGGGAACGTGATGGTCTTCCGGCGTGGAGGCGAGTTCGCGGCGCTCTTCCCGATCGAGCGCGTGCAGGGGTCCGCGGACTCGCTCCGCTACCTGTACTACGTCGAGAAGCCCACCATGTTCTGGGTCTTCGCCGGAGCGAGGACGCGGGGAATTCTCACCGTCCCCGAGGGAGGGAGCCTCGGATTCGACACCTTCCGCCTTCTCTGGAGGCCGGGCGAGAGCGACGGCTACGGGTACATCTACTTTCCGGACACCGCCGAGAACCAGGGCCTTCGATTCTCCGTGGTGAGCGGACAATCGGTCGACAGGGCCGACCCCAAGGACACGAAGTACTGGGTGGAGCTGGGTGCCGGCGAGAGGGCGGGGTTCTAGCCCACGTGTGGACCCGCATTCGCGAGATCCTGCTCCACAACCTCGGCCTGAAGCTGGCCTCGCTGGTGCTGGCCCTTCTTCTCTACGCCCACGTCGTGACGGAGGAGCAGCGCGAGTCGAGAGTGGTCATGCCGGTCGTCCTGACCGGGCTCCCCGAGAGCCTCGCGGTCGTGGGAAGGCCGCCGGCCCGGGTCACCGTGAACGTTCGGGGGAAGTGGAAGGACCTGATCCGGCTCGGGCTCACGGGTCGGCAGCTCTCCGTGGACCTGGCCAGCGTGACGGCCGGGAGATACCAGCGGTCGCTCTCGGTGGACGACGTCCGGCAGCTCGCGATCCCCGCCGAGCTCTCCAAGCTGGTCGAGGTCACCGAGGTGATCGAGCCCCGGTCGATCGACGTGGGGATCGAGCCCAGGCGGGGGAAGACGGTCGCGGTCAAGGCGCGGATCGTCGGGGCTCCCCCTCAGGGCTATGCGGCCCGCGGTCCCGCCCAGGTGGACCCGGACACCGCCTGGGTCACGGGGCCCGCGTCGGTCGTCTCGGGCCTCGACACCCTCTTCACGCTACCGGTTGACATCGGTGGAGAACGCGAGAGAATTCATCGTCAGGTCCCGCTGGACGCGGGGTCGAACCTCCTGGCCGTGCAGCCGCGACGGTGCATCGTGACGCTTCGCATCACTCGGGTGGCACCCGACTCGACCGCGCGAAGCCTCTGATCACCGACTCCCGAATCCCAACCAGAGGAGACGAGAAGCGACATGAAGCGAACCACCGATTCGACCCTTCCCGGCGAGAGCCAGGGCGCGGATCCGAGGGCCGAGCGCCGGAGGGTCACGGAGGGCCTCACCCTCGTCCCGACCAAGATCTTCTTCACGAAGGGGGTCGGTAGCCATCGCGACGAGCTGCGTTCGTTCGAGCTGGCGCTGAAGGACGCGGGGATCGAGCGCCTCAACCTGGTGCACGTCTCGAGCATCTTCCCCCCGCAGTGCAAGATCCTCTCACGCGAAGAGGGCTCCCGGCTGATCGCGCCGGGCAGCATCGCGTTCTGCGTCATGGCGCGGCAGGGGTCGAACGAGATGCGGCGGCTGATCGCTGCGTCCATCGGATGCGCGCTCCCGGCCGACAAGAACACGTACGGCTACCTGAGCGAGCACCACGCCTACGGCCAGACCGACGAGGTGGCCGGGGAGTTCGCCGAGGACATGGCGGCCTCGATGCTCGCGTCGACGCTGGGCGTCGAGTTCGACGAGAACGCCAACTGGGACGAAAAGGAGCAGGTCTTCAAGATCTCCGGTGAGATCGTGCGGACCTTCAACGTCACTCAATCCGCCGTGATCTCGAACCGGGGCTGGACGACCGTCGTCGCGGCCGGCGTGTTCATCTTCTGATGGAGGCTCTTCGGATGACCCGTGATCTCGCACGACTCTCGCTTCGCACCGTGACCTGTCTCGCCGCCCTCGCGATCGTCGCGGGGTGCGGAGGAAGCAAGACGACCACCACGACCACCGACACCACCGCGACCGCGAGCGGCTCCGCGGCTGTGACCGACAACTCCGCGTCCGCTCCGCCCTCGGGCGCCACGGGCGGCGCGAGTCAACCCGACGCCGTCTCCGGGGCCGCGCCCGGGACGATGCCCGTGAGGCCGGACGTGACCCCAGCGCACATCGAGGTGCAGCACATTCTCATCGGATTCGCGGGGAGCGTTCCCGGCAAGGGCATCACGCGGTCCCAGGAGGAGGCTCGGGCCCTGGCGCACGAGATCCTCGCGAAGGCACGCGGCGGCGAGAACTTCGATCAGCTCGTCTCCCAGCACACCGACGACAGCCCTCCGGGGATCTACCGGATGTCGAACACCGGGGTCTCCGCCGCGGAAGGGGAGTTCCCGCGCGAGCGCATGGTGCCGGCGTTCGGAAACGTCGGATTCAATCTGAGCCCGGGGAACATCGACATCGCGGAGTACGATCCGAGCGCCAGTCCTTACGGCTATCACGTGATCAAGCGGCTTCGGTAACGGTCGCAGCGAAGGACGAAACGAAAGGCGGCTCAGCGCGACGCGGCTCGTGCGGGCGGGCGGAGGCCGGTGGGCGGGTTTGGCCTCCTTGCTCGCTCGTTCGGCGGTGGCGTGACGAGGTCTGCCACGACTCGCTGTGACGGAGGCAGACCCGCCCTCCCGCCTCCGCCTGCTCGTGGGGCACCCGCACCGCCTAGTCGAGGTTTGGTTCG
>DASTBC010000167.1 GCA_035712245.1 Candidatus Eisenbacteria bacterium | reverse complement strand
CGAAGCGGCGCGCGACAGATCTTCGTGGCCCACGGGGGGCGCGTGCGCGCCAAGTGGCATACGGGCGCGCGCGGGCTGATTCGCGGGGTGGAGAAGAACGCGTTCGCGAGCCTGGGCTATCGCGCGCTCCCCGCGTTCGGCGCGGTGCTCGTCCAGCTCGCGCTGACGCTCGGGCCGGCGCTGGGCTGGCTCGTGCCGGGTCCCGTGGCGAGAACCGCGACGGTCGCGGCCTGGGCCGGCATCGTGACGTGCTACGCGCTCGCGTCCCGCGAGGTGCCGATCCGGCCCTGGCATGCCGTGCTCATGCCGGCAGGCGGGCTTCTCTTCGCGTACGCGATCCTTCGCTCCACGGTGAAGGTCCTCTCAAGGCGAGGGGTCGACTGGCGAGGGACGCACTATCCGCTCGAGGATCTCCGTCGAGCGCTTCGCGCCGAGTCGGCGGGACGGGGTCACACGCCGGACCAGAAAACATGACCCCCGCGAGCGTGCGGCTCGCGGGGGCGCCGTCGCGTATCACGTGGGGGGTCAGGGCATTTCGATACGCGACGTACTTCGATTCAATTGTCGGACTCCGGGCTTCCCCTACCCGGTCATCCGTTCGTTCAGCCTGCCAGGAGCGACAGCGCGGCCAGGAACATGCTCGCCGCTGCCAGTATCATCTTTCGCGTCATGTTGCTCGTGCTCCGGCACATCGTTGGTCCGCCGCACGTCCCTCACAACTCGAAATCACCGCATAGCATGTGCCATGGGTATGACGTTTCGGGCATCCCCCGGAATCCACGCCCCCGTCATGAGCTACGGAGCGGCAACAGGTTGGCCGGTCGAAGCTTGACCACTCTGGACGGACGAAGGGGTACAGGCGCGTACTGCGACGTACGTCGATGTGTACCTGCGATCCCCATCGCGCGGTCTGCGACCGTTACCCCGCGGTCGGAGGGCTTTGAAGGGCTCCGGTGCCGCGCAGGAGGACCTCGGCCAGCTCACGCTCGATGGCGAGAAGCGCCTCGTCACCCGGGTTTCGCACGGGGGTCCCGGAGGGCAGGGGAACGGACCACTCGACGAGCGGCGTCCCGAGCGCGCGCGTGAAGACGCCGGAGGGAGTGACCCACGGGGCCATGGGCCAGATCTCCGCGCCCTCGGAACGATGCTTCGCGGTGCGGATGGCGGCCTGCACGGCGGGGTGGTGGATGTTGTGGCGGTCCCAGGGAAACCCCTCGACGAGATCGATGGGAATGCCCGGCGCCTCGACGCGAGCCAGGTCGGCGACCGCCTGGGGGTCCATGTCCTCGGCGATCTCGATCGTGATCCACGAGGCCGGGCGATCGGGGTGGCGGATCGAGGGGCGCGAGACGGACCCGCGCGGCTCGAAGAGCGCGGCGCGAACCCGATCCTCTCCCTCGCCGGCCACCGAGGCGGGCTCGTCCAGCGTCTCCTCGAGGAATTCCATCTCGCTCTCCGACCGCGCCACCTTGCGCAGCAACTCGAAATCGAGAGGCCTGGGGCCGAAGGCGTCCCGGCTCAGGTGGGCGACGATGCGGTCGCGAAGATCGTAGGGGTTCGTCTCGCCGCGCACCGCGAGCACCACCAGCCCGCGGGCGCCGAGGAACACCCGGCGCCGTCTCGGAGACCTCGGGCCGATGCGAGGCCAGAAGGCGACGGGAGCCTGGAGCGAGGCGCGATGGTCCCGAAGCACGCGCTCGAGGACGAGCGACCCGTGGCTCGCGCCCGGAGCCACGACCATCGCGGCCGGCACTCCCGAGTCGCCCATCGAGAGCCCCGAGATCGCGCCGACGGCCGCCATGAGCGCCACCCGCTCGGCGCCTTCCAGCGCGGCGGGGAGCACCGGACGCGACTCCGCGTGCCATGTCGCGAAGAGGGTCACGTCGGGCCTGGCGTCCCCCGGCGGAACCATGAGGAGGGTTGGTGCAGCCCCTTCGATCTCAATGAGTTCCAATCCGAGGGCTTCCGCGGACGACCGGAGCGCCCGGCGGGCGGCATCCGCCGTCGCGCGTGGGATACCCTCCCGCCCCATTCCCGTAAGCTCTTGAAACCAAGAACGATGCGAGGTCACGTCCAGGGACATTCGCTCCAGGTCCTCGATCGTCATCGCACACACCCTCCCTCACGAGCCGAAACGGAGGCCAGGATAGCGCATCCATTCCCTTGAAAAGACGGCATTTGTCCTTGACACTGGATTTCGGCGGGGCGGACTATGGCCTAGCCGGACCCGAGGACACGGGTCCCTTCGGGACAGACGTGTGGAGGGGAGGATGACCAGGGAGAGTGAAGTCAGTTTTCCTGAGTGCCGGAAATGCGCCACCGGTGTCTTGATCCCACTTTCGGACTACGGCAGAGACGGCGCCCCGATCACCTACAAGGCCTGGGTCTGCACCAACCCCTCGTGCGGGTTCAACGTCCGCATCGACAACGGTGAGATCAGCCTGGGCCGCGCGATAGGTCCCTCGAGCAAGTAAGCATCGGCCGCGTTCGCGAGACTGGGCCGCCTCACGCGAGCACGGCCGTTCGACCTTCCGCGCCGCACGAATCTCTTCGCCCTTTTCGGGACGGAACCGCGTGTGATCCGAGCCATCATCTTCGACCTGGACAATACGCTCACCGACTTCATGAAGATGAAGCGGGCCGCGATCGATGCCGCGGTGGACGGCATGCTGGACGCCGGCCTCTCGCTCCCGCGGGAGGAAGTCTCGCGGCGGATCTATCAGGTCTACGACCGCGAAGGGATCGAGTACCAGCAGGTCTTCGACATCTTCCTGAAGGAGGCCCTGGGCCGGATCGACTACAAGGTCCTCTCGAGCGGAATCGTCGCCTACCGGCGTGCCCGCGACTCGTACCTGGTCCTCTATCCGCACGTGAACCTCACGCTCCTCGAGCTGACCAAGCGGGGCCTCAAGCTCGCGGTCGTGTCCGACGCTCCCAGGCTCCAGGCCTGGATGCGGCTCGCCCATCTCCAGCTCCACCATCTCTTCGACACGGTCGTCGCGTTCGAGGACACCGGGGAGCGGAAGCCGAGCCCGAAGCCCTTCCAGCGCGCGATCGAGTTCCTGGGAATCCAGCCCTCGGAAGCGATCATGGTGGGGGACTGGCCCGAGCGGGACGTCGTCGGAGCCTCCCAGGTGGGGATCCGGACCGCCTTCGCTCGGTACGGGGACACGTTCGGCACCACCCAGTCGGGAGCGGACTACGAGCTGAACGACGTGCACGAGCTCGTCTCGATCGTCGACCGCCTGAACGGAAGGGACTAGGGGCCGCGCCCCCGGATGGTCTCGGTCGGCGTGGACATCGTCGAGGTGCGTCGCGTGGAGGAGGCGATCGGCCGCTGGGGCGACCGCTTCCTCGAACGCATCTTCACGCCCGGTGAGATCGCCTACTGCCGCGGTGTGGCCCACCAGGCGGAGTCCTTCGCCGTGCGGTTCGCCGCGAAGGAGGCCTTCACGAAGGCGCTCAAGATCGGAAAGATCTCGGTCTGGCGCGAGGTCGAGGTCGTCCGCGGCGAGGGCCCTCGCCCCTCGGTTCTCCTCCACGGCTCCGCCCGCTCGCTCGTCGGCGGACGCCGGGTCGATGTCTCCCTCTCCCACGCGTCCTCTCACGCCGTGGCCGTCGTGCTGATCGAGGACTGAGTGCGGACTCCGTCCGCCGCTTCCCGCCTCGTCACCGCCGAGGAGATGGCTCGCCTCGACAAGGCCGCCATCGAGACGCGAGGGATTCCGTCCCTCACGCTGATGGAGCGCGCGGGGAAGGAATCGGCGCGCGCCATCGTCGCCTGGTGGAGGTCGGCCGCGGGGACGCGCCGCAGGCCGGCCGCCGCGAGCGGCTCGCGGGCGAGCGCTCCCGCGCGCGGCGGTCCGATGGGCCGTCCCGGAGCCGCGCTCGGCCCGGTGCTCGTCTTCTGCGGTCGCGGCAACAACGGCGGGGACGGATTCGTCGCCGCACGGCATCTCAAGGCCGCGGGGTTCACGCCGCGGGCGATCGTGGCCGCCGACGAGGAGTCGCTCTCCCCCGACGCGCGCACGAACCTCGATGCGTGCTTCAAGGCCCGCATTCCGGTGACCTTCCTCCCGGACCGGCGCGCGTGGGGCGTGGGTAGCGAGGTGGCGATCGCGGCCGAGAGCGCGGTGTTCCTCGTCGACGCGCTCCTCGGCACCGGGACCCGGGGCGCTCCCCGCGAGGCGATCGCCGCCGCGATCGAGCTCATGACCCTCTCCCAGAAGCCGATCGCCTCGATCGACATCCCTTCCGGTGTCGACGCCACGACCGGGCACGCGTCCATTCCCTCGATCCGCGCCGACCTGACGCTGACGCTGGGGCTTCCGAAGACCGGCCTCGCGCTCGAGCCCGGGCGGGAGCACGCGGGCGAGATCCAGGTGATCGACATCGGAATTCCTCCCGACCTCGTGGACGCGCTCCGCCCGTCCGTGGTCTCGGCGACCGCCGCATGGGCGCGCGCCCTCCTTCCGAAGCGCCCCGCTCACGCGCACAAGGGTTCCGCGGGGCGGGTGCTGGTGATCGGCGGGAGCGCGGGGATGATGGGCGCGGTCGCGCTCGCGTCCCACTCGGCGCTCCGCGCGGGCGCCGGGTACTCGGTCGCCGCGGTGCCGCAGAGCTGTGTGGACGTGCTCGAGACGCGGGTGGCGGAGGTGGTGAAGCGGGGATGCGCGGAGACCGCGCAGCGCTCGCTCGCGGCCGAGGCGCTCGAGGCGATCCTCCCGGAAGCCCAGCGCGCCGACGCCGTGGCGATCGGCCCCGGGCTCTCCCGCGACCCCGATACCGAGCGCCTGGTATGGGAGCTCCTCGACGAGGTCGAGTCACCCGTCGTGCTGGACGCGGACGGCCTGAACGCGTTCGAGGGGAAGGGGCTCCGGCGGGCGCACGGCCCGCTGATCGTGACCCCGCACTACGGCGAGGCCTCGCGCCTCGGGGGCGTCGCGATCGGAGACGTGGCGCGGGATCCGATGGGGTGGGCGCGCGGATTCGCGGCGGCGAGCGGCGCCATCGTATGCCTGAAGAGCGTTCCCATGATCACCGTCGTTCCCGGCGAAACCGTGATCCTGAACTCGACCGGGAATCCCGGGATGGCGACCGCCGGAGCCGGCGACGTGCTCACGGGCACGATCGCGGGACTCCTCGCGCAGGGGATGGACGCCGGAGAGGCCGCGGGCGTCGGATGCTTCGTGCATGGACTCGCGGGGGACATCGCGGCGCGCCGGCTCGGCCGTCGCGGCCTCACCGCGGGGGACATTCGCGACGCGCTGCCGGCGGCCTTGGTCGCGCTCGAGAGCGGCGCGCTCGACGAACCCGGAGCCGGGATCGGGGTCGAGTCGGGAAGCGAGGACTGGCTGTGAACCCGCCTCCGAAGAACCCGCAGGGCGAAGGCGGCGAGCCCGGCCGCAGGAACATCGGGAGCGGACGAGGCCGAGCCGCCGCGAGCACGAGGCACCAGGCGATCCGGATCGCGCTCTCGCACGATCTCGTCCGCGCGGGGCGAATCCTCGACCGCCGCGGGATGATCGTGGCGAGCGAGGGGAACCTGAGCGCGCGGCTCGGACCGGACCGCTTCCTCATCACGCGACGCGGCCGGCGAAAGGGCGAGATGAAGACGCGCGATCTGGTCGAGCTCTCGATCGACGGCGCTTCCGAGCCGATCGCGCTCGATGTCGCGTCCAGCGAGCACCGCGTCCACCGGATCGCGTATCGCCTGCGCCCGGACGCCGAAGCGGTCGTGCACGCGCATCCCGTCTCGCTCACCGCGTTCGCGGTGCGAGGAGTCGTGCCGGACCTCACGCGATTCGACGAGGCCCGCGCGTTCGTCGGCCCGATGGCGATGGTCGACTACCTGCCTTCGGGAAGCGAGGCGCTGGCCGACGCCGTCGGCCGAGCCCTGGGAGGCCCCGGGAGGCCGAAGCTCCTGATCCTGACGAATCACGGCGCGCTCGCGATCGGGCCCAGCGTGGACGACGCCCTCGGGAGGCTCGAGATGGCCGAGCACCTCGCGGCCGCGCTCCTCGCGGCGGAACGACGGTAGCCTAGGCGGGGTTCTCCGAGGGAGTCTCGATCAAGAGCTGGCGCACGACGGCGGGATCGATCGGTTTCACGAGATGCCGGTCGAACCCTGCCTCGGCCCCCTGACGGCGATCCTCCTCCGTGCCCCACCCCGTGACGGCGACGATCTTCATGGTCCGGCCCCACGACTCGGCGCGGATGCGCCGGCAGACCTCGTATCCGTTCATCCCCGGAAGCCCCACGTCCAGGAGCACCACATCCGGCCGGATCCGCCCGGCCATCTCGATCGCGCTCGTTCCGTCGTACGCCGTCCAGGTCTCGTGCCCCGCGCTTCGGAGGAGAAGCTCGAGGCTGTCGGCGCTGTCCTTGAGATCGTCGACGATGAGGACCTTGCGTCCCCTCACCGGATGATCCGCACCGTCGCTTCGCACCGCAGGCTCCGGCTCCACGACGGCCGCCTGCGCGAGCGGAAACCGAACCGTGAACGTGCTTCCCTGGTCCCTGCCCTCGCTCGTGGCGGAGATCGAGCCGCCGTGCATCTCCACGAGCGCCCGCACGAGAGCGAGCCCGATTCCGAGCCCCGTCTCGGAACGTTCCAGCGCGGGAGCCGGCTGGGAGAACATCTCGAAGAGGTGGGGAAGATGGTCGGCGTCGATGCCGATCCCGGTGTCCCGCACGTCCGCCACGATGAAGCTCTCCTCGCGCCGTGCGGATACGAAGATCGCCCCTTCGGCCGGCGTGTACTTGGCGGCGTTGCTCAGCAGGTTCATGAAGATCTGAACGAGGCGTGTGCGGTCGGCCAGAACCGGCAGGGGGTCTCGCGTCAGTCCGACCGAGAGCTGCTGGCCGCGCTTCTCGATCGTGACGCGCGTCCCTTCGACCGCCTCCTCGATCGCCGAGCCCAGATCCATCGGCTTGAGCCAGAGCTTGAGCTTGCCGTGGCTCACGCGACTCGTGTCGAGGAGGTCGTCCAGGAGACGCGCCATGTGGGCCGCCTGGCGGTCGATGATGTCCCGCGCCCATGCCACCTCCGCATCCGCCGGACTCTGGGAGCGGAGGATCTCCACCGCATGTCGGATCGGCGCGAGCGGGTTCCGGAGCTCGTGCGCGAGCGTGGCGAGGAATTCGTCCTTCTTGCGGTCCGCGAGCTGGAGCGAGGTCTCCACCTCCTTGCGCTCGTGGATGTCGAGCACCACCGCGATCCACCCGTCGACCCGGCCGGCCTCGTCCCGAGTCGGCGTGTACACCGCGTGGATCCAGCGCGGACCCAGGCCGCGGAACGGGGCCTGCGCCTCGAAGGTCACCTTCTCCCCGTTCAGAACCCGCTCCACGTGCGGGCGAATCTCCTCCAGCGCCTCCCTTCCGAGAATCTCCTCGATCCTCCTTCCGACGATCTCCTCAGGCGCACGTCCGATCCAATCGGCATAGGGGCGGCTCACCCATCGGTACCGGAGGTCACGGCCGCAGCTCGTGACGGGGGCGGACATGAGATCCGTGACCATCTGGAGACGACGCGTCACGATCTGGACCTCGCGCTCCCGCTCCTTGCGTCCGGTGGCGTCCGAGACCATCACGACGATACCGACGATCGATCCCGTCGCGTCCCGGTGGGGCACATAGGAAGCGTCGATCCACCGCGTCCCGTTCTTGTACTCGACATGCGCTTCGTAATGGACGTGCTCCCCGGCGAAGGCGGCCTCCATCTTGGGACCGACCACCTTCCAGGCCGTCTCTCCGAGCACCTCGCGTACCGGGCGGCCCACGATCTCATCGCGCGGCACGCCGAGCCAGGTCTCGTACGTTTGGTTCACGAGCCGGTAGCGCCGATCCCGATCGATGTACGAGACCAGGGCCGGAACCGCGTCCGTGATCGACCGGAGCTGGAGCTCCGCGGCGCGCAGCGCCTCGGCCGCGGCGGTCCCACGCGCGACCGCTTCGTCCCGCTCTCCGAGCGCCGCCTCCACCTCGGCGTGCTTGCGCTGGATGCGCGCGCGGCTCGCGCGCAAGGCGCCCGCGGCGATGCTGATCGTCACCCCGCACAGGACGTAGATCGAGAGGCCCACGCCCTGGCTCGGCCGTGTCACGGACAAGGAATGGATCGGCGGGATGAAGAATTGCAGGATTGTGAGGGCGCCGAGCAGCGTCGCGAGGAGGCCCGGACCCATGCCTCCCACCGCGCCCGCGAAGATGATGGGGATCACGAACGGAATGAAGATCGCGCTCTCTCCGAGAATGGGGGAGAGCGCGTGCCGGACGTACGCCATCAGCGCGGTCATGAGGACCGCCACTCCATACGCCGGGAGCTTGCGAAGGAAAGGCCTCACGAGCTACTCCCCGAGGATCTTGATCAGGACCCGCTTGGCGCGGCGCCCGTCGAACTCGCCGTAGAAGATCTGCTCCCACGGACCGAAATCGAGCTTGCCCTTCGTGACCGCCACCACGACCTCCCGGCCCATGACCTGCCGCTTCAGGTGCGCGTCCGCGTTGTCCTCTCCGGTGCGGTTGTGGTGATACCGGTCCGCGCTGGCGCTGAAGGGCGCCAGCTCCTCGAGCCATCGCTTGTAGTCGGCGTGGAGCCCGGGCTCGTCGTCGTTGATGAACACGCTCGCCGTGATGTGCATCGCGTTCACGAGGCAGAGCCCCTCGTGCACGCCGCTCTCCCGGATCGCTTCCTCCACCTCGGGCGTGATGTTCACGAGATCCACGCGCGATCCCGTGTGGAACGTGAGGGTCTTCCGGTAGGACTTCACGGCCCGGTGGGCCTCTCCTCGGGCCCGCGGTTTCCCGGCAGCTCGGAGATCAGCGCGCGAAGGGTGTCGACGTCGACCGGCTTCACGAGGTGCCGGTCGAAGCCGCTCTCGCTCGCCTGACGGCGGTCGTCCTCGAGCCCCCACCCGGTCAGGGCGATCAGGGGAATGCCGGCTCCCCACGGCTGCTCCCGGATCCGGCGCGCCGCGTCGTATCCGTTCACGAGCGGCATGCCGATGTCCAGGAGGGCGAGATCCGGACGGCTCGTCTCCGCGAGGCGCACCGCCTCCTCGCCGTTCCGGGCCGTGACGACCTCGTGTCCCATCGCGCGGAGCACGAGGCTCAGGCTCCGGACGGCGTCCTCGTTGTCGTCGGCGACGAGCACGCGGCGCCTCGTGGCGCCTTCGGCCGCGAGCGCCGCCGAGCGCTCGTCCCGCGCGGGCACGGTCCCGTTCGCTTCCGGCTCGGCCGGGAGCCGGACCGTGAACTCGGAGCCCGTTCCGGGGCCTCCGCTTCGGACCTCCACGGTGCCGCCGTGCATCTGCACGATGCGCTGGACCAGCGTGAGTCCGATCCCGAGGCCGCTCTGGGTTCGCTCGAGCGAGCGGTCCGCCTGCACGAACATGTCGAAGATCCGCGGCAGCATCCCGGGCGTGATCCCGATTCCGGTGTCGCGGACCCGAACCACGCCCTCGGTCCCCTCCCGCCCCGCGGTGATCTCGATCGAGCCGCCGCGGGCCGTGAACTTGGCCGCGTTGCTCAGGAGATTCGAGAACACCTGAGCCAGGCGCGCGCGATCGGCGTGGAGCACGATCGGTGTCTCGGCGTGATGGATCACCACGCGGTGCTCCCGGGCCTCGATCAGCGGGCGCGTCGTCTCCGCGGCGTCCTGGAGGACCGTCGCGAGGTCCACGCGTTCCCGGCGCAGCTCGAGCTTGTTCCGGGTGATCCTGGACAGGTCGAGGAGATCGTCGATGAGGCGGACCATCTGGTGGAGCTGCCTCGTGAGGATCGCGTGCGCTTCGGCGCTGCGGCCCGGATCGCCGGCGGAGAGACGCAGGATCTCGTGCGCGTACTGGATCGGCGCGAGCGGATTGCGCAGCTCGTGGGCGAGCGTCGCGAGGAACTCGTTCTTCCGGCGGTCCTCCTCGGCGAGCTGCGACACGCGCCGGCGAAGCTCGCCCTCGAGCTTGGTGCGCTCCTCGATCTCCGCCTGGAGCGACCGGTTCGCGTGTTCGAGCTCGGCGGTGCGCTCCTCGATCCGAACCTCGAGGTGGGCGGCCGCCTGCCGGAGCCGCTCCTCGTTCCGCATGCGTTCCGTGAGGTCCCGGGTGATCTTGGAGAATCCCTCGATCTCGCCGTCGGGACCGCGCATGGCCGTGATGACCACGTTCGCCCAGAACCGGGAGCCGTCCTTCCGGACCCGCCACCCCTCGTCCTCGTGCCGTCCGAATCGGACGGCGCGCTCGAGCTCGACGGCCGGCCAGCCGGAGGCGGCCACGTCCGGGGTATAGAAGATGGAGAAGTGGCGGCCGATGATCTCGTCCGCCCGGTAGCCCTTGATCCGCTCCGCGCCCGCGTTCCAGGTCGATACGATCCCCTCGGGCGTGAGAAGGAAGATCGCGTAGTCCGTGACGTCCCGGACGAGCTGCGCCAGGTGGTCCTCGACCCGGCGCATCGATTCCTGGGGGCCCTCCCGGTCCCGAACGGCGGTCCGCGCGTCCGAGTCGCGAGCGCCCCGGCGAGACAGGAAGTTCCCGAGAATACGGCGGATGGATCCCCTGGCCTCCACGCTTCCAGTCTACGCGGTGGAAGGGGGCAAGGGGAGAGGAACGGGAATCTCTACTCGAACGGCGGCCGGCGCGCGGCGGCGGCCAGCCTGCGGTCGCGTGCCTGCTGGATCTGGGTCAGGGACGCCAGCACGGTCCGGCACCAGGCGATCGTCGCCCTTGCCTGGGCTTCCCCGTGGGCCAGGGCGAACGACCAGAACCGCACGTTGGTGTGCCGGTGCTGGATGCGGGGGACGTCCCGCTGCATGCGCTCGAGGTGGTCGAGGCGCTCCTGCTCCCGCTCGAGAAGCTCGCGCAGCCAGGCCTCGGGCTTCTCGAGGAAATCCCGGTCGGCCAGGTACAGCTTCATCAGGAGCTCGCTCCGGGGCGGCTCCGCGCGGGGCGGGATGCCGAGCCAGACGTCGAACGCCTTCCGGCCCTTCGCGGTGATCGCGTACACCGACTTGGACCGTCCGCCCCGCGCACGGCGCGCCCGGTGGCCACGAAGGGCGCCGCCCGGGGCGAGCAGCGACACGCAGCCGTCTCCGTGCAGCGCGCGCAGCGCGGGATAGATCTGCCCGTAGCTCTCGGTCCAGAAGCTCGACGTGGCGCGGTGAAGCTCCGCGCGGATCTCGTATCCGGAGAGCGGGCCGAAGCGGAGAAGACCGAGGATCACGTACGGCGTGGTGCCGCGGACGGGCATGGCGACCAGGATAGGGCTCGCAGAGGATCGTTTCCACGATATATCTATCAGATAGATTCCTGCCCTCCCGGGGTCCGGGACGCGCGCGCCGCATTCCCAGTAACGCGCTGACAATCAAGGACTTGGCCGCCCATGTGGCTTTGCTTGACGAGATCCCCGGGGCGGCCCTACCGTACCGGATGCCGCACACGCCCTCACCGATGCGAACACCACACGCCGATCCCTCAACCGAGTAGAGGAAGGAGCGAAATGGAGAGCCTCAAGACCGCAAAGGAAGTCGTCAAGTTCTGCGAAGAGCGCGGAGTCGAGCTGATCCACCTCTGGTTCGTGGACATCCTGGGCCAGCTCAAGGCCGTGGCGATCACGCTGCGGGAGCTCCCGACCGCGCTCGCCGAGGGAGCCGGGATCGACGGCTCCTCGGTCGAGGGATTCGCGCGCATCTACGAGAGCGACCTCGTCGCGATGCCCGACATCTCGACCTTCCAGCTGCTGCCGTGGAAGGTGAACGGCGAGAACGTCGCGCGGCTCATCTGCGACATCCACAATCCGGACGGATCGCCCTACATGGGGGATACGCGCTACGTCCTGCGCCGGCTCACGAAGAAGCTCGAGAAGCAGGGCTACACCGCGTATCTCGGTCCGGAGGCCGAGTACTTCTACTTCCGGGGGCTCAAGGACCGCACGCTCCTCGACGCCGCCGGCTATTTCGACCAGGTTCCGGACGACATCGGAACCGAGCTCCGGAGCCGCACGGTCGAGGCGCTCCAGGCGATGGAGATCTCGGTCGAGGCGTCGCACCACGAGGTCGCGCACAGCCAGCACGAGATCGACCTGCGCTACGCCGAGGCCCTCAAGATGGCGGATCAGACGATCACGTATCGCTACGTGGTCAAGGAGATCGCGCGGCAGGGAGGCTACTACGCCACGTTCATGCCGAAGCCGGTCTTCGGGCAGAACGGCAGCGGGATGCACGTCCACCAGTCGCTCTTCAAGAACGGCAAGAACGTGTTCTTCGATGCCAAGGACAAGCAGCACCTTTCGAAGGCCGCGCGCTCGTACATGGCCGGGCTCCTGAACCACATGCGGGAGATCACCTCGGTCACCAACCAGTGGGTCAACTCGTACAAGCGGCTGGTCCCGGGCTTCGAGGCCCCGGTCTACATCGCGTGGGCCCAGCGGAACCGCTCGGCGCTCATCCGGGTACCCATGTACAAGCCCGGCAAGGAGAAGGCGACGCGGGTCGAGCTCCGGTGCCCGGATCCCGCGTGCAACCCGTACCTCGCGTTTTCGGTTATGCTGGCCGCCGGTTTGAAGGGGGTCGAGGCGGGGTACGCGCTGAAGCCCTCGGTCGAGGACGACATCTACGAGATGGACGCCGCCGAGCGGAAGGAGCACGAGATCGAGAGCCTTCCGGGCAGCCTGATGGAGGCGATCGAGCTGACCGCCAAGTCGAAGGTCGTGAAGGAAACGCTCGGCGAGCACGTCTTCACCAAGTTCATCGAGAACAAGC
>DASTBC010000166.1 GCA_035712245.1 Candidatus Eisenbacteria bacterium | reverse complement strand
GTTGATCTGAATGCGCCGATGTCGGACAAGTCAACTACCTGGACCACACGGTTTCCGAGACTGGTGGCGCGATTTGTTATCTCTTCGATTAAGGCAGTCTTGCCGATCCCACTCTCGCCATCTACCCAAACCAATGTAGGGCCACTGGGATCCGATGAGCCCAAGAGAGCATTAATCGCACCTAGTTCAGTTGATCGTGCAACGAACCTCCCTCCGAGGATGGAACCGACCCGGTTCGGCTCCCCCAGCACTTCCAGCAGTTCATCGGCCGTCTGGGGCCTCAGAGCTGGGTCCCGCTCCAAGGCCCTCATGACGCCGCGCTCCAGCTCAGGGGCCAGATGGACTCCGTGGGCTGCTAGGGAGGGTACCCAGCCTTCAAGTTGCCCGGACACTACCTCTCGTACCGTCCTACCTGTGAATGGGTGTTGCCCGGTTAGGGCTTCATACGCCATTACGCCAACGGAGTAGATGTCGGATCGGAAGTCCGGTTGTACTCCGCTCCACAACTCGGGCGCTGAGTAACCTGGTGTCCCAGACAATGAATCCTGTCCCGTTCCACTCATCCCGACATCGGCAATCTTGATACTTCCATCCTCCCCCAGGAGTACATTGCCCGGTTTGAGATCTCTGTGGATCTCTCCATGGGAGTGGAGGTGCGCGAGGCCCCTTAGGACTGATGAGAGGATCTGCTTCACTCGCTCAGGCGATTGAGAGCTCCCCATGAGCTTTCCCCAATCACTCCCAACGACTAACTCCATTGTGTAGAAGACCTCTCCGCGTTCCGTGAGTCCCCAATCGAACACACGAACGAGATTCTCGTGCTGGATCTGCCTGAGGGTGTCAAACTCGCGTCTGAGCCAATGGGAGAACTGCCGGGGCGCAACTTTCAGGGCTAGTTCGGCTCCCCTGAGAGTGTCCTGCACGCGGAAGACACACCCCTCTCCACCATGTCCGAGGATGCCTAGTGAAGCGTAACGTGAGGGAAGGGTCGGGGATTCCATTGGGAGCGGAGCATAACACTAGGGAAGGCATTGTTCCTGGGGAGTAGGATTGGGAGCCGCATTGGTCCGTTGCTCTTGCTTGAGTCGGCACAGTGAAACAGTTAAGTGCTGTAGCAGCCGAGAATTGCATCTTGCCTTTAATTGCCGCCGGGTGTATAGTCGAGCTCCTAGCTAACCATCCCCCTTGGAAGGTGCCATGACATGAAGATGTCGGGTTCCACCTTCACGCCAAAGCCGTTCCTGCATGCACATGTTGCATTCCCCCATGCAACGTCCTTGTTGCCGGTATGTTCCACGAAAGTGGGGATGCCATGAAGGCATCACTCAGGTTGTCTCGGCTTGTTTTCCATCTATTGGTCCTTGGCTTGGTCTTGTGCGTGACAAATCCCCCCGCGTACGCCAAGACAAGGCCCCCAGTGGAAGCAGGTGACCCAGACATCGGAAACAACAAGCCACAGGACGGGCCAAGAAGCTCTTCCTCATTGAGTGCTCCAACCGCTCCGAGTCTGACGAGCGGCCTCCGAATCCGACCCGAGTTTAGCTGGCTCTCTTATCTCCTAGTGCTGCGCATCTATATACGGCGATGACACTGCAAGGGGAGAGCTCAACGTGATGGCGTCGCCGGCGTCCACACTAAGCCAGGCCCTCCGCCTCCTAGAGGCGGGCAAGCCGGCAGATGCTCTTGCTGTCTTGGACGGGATTCCCCTCGATGGCGACCTTGAGCAAGAGATGCTATCGGCTCTCCTAAACGCCCGACTTAGCTCTCTCAACAGCCTAGGAAGATGGAGCGAAATTCTCACGCTTGGGGAGACCTGGCTAGCCACGTTGCGTGAGCGAAAGCTCGCAGGCGCACTAGGCGACACACATGGCCACGTAGGCCTCGCCTATGCACGAGTGGGAAAGGTAAGTCTCTCCGAAAGACACCTGAGAGCCGCAATTCACGTCTACACTTGGGAGATCAACGATCTCCCGCGGGCTCTCTCATATCAGCGCCAACTAGCGATCGTCTTCAAGAACCTCGGAAGGTGGCATCAGGCTCGGTACGAGATCGAGGCAGCGATCGACCTAGCTGATGAAGGGAACGTACTCAGAGAGGCCGGCGCCTTTCGCGCGAACCTAGCCATTCTCCTGCTTAAATCCGGATGCATACAGCCGGTTCCATCTATCCTCGACAAGGCTGAGCAGTGTTTGAAGAACTCGAACCGCACGGAATGGCTAGTCCAGCTATCACTGAGCCGTTCCCGCTACTTCATTCTGCAGGGGCAAGCGAACATCGCTCTCGAAACCCTTGGCCCCAATCTGCCCATTATTCGCGAATGCGATCGGACGCGCGAAGAGGCCATCTGCCTCGAGTACATGGGTGACTGCTACCTCCTGCAGCGTGACTACCGGAAGGCACTCGAGCATTACACTGCTGCCCAGAAGATCGCCGATGAGACCGCGCCCGGCGGTGACCTCATTCCCGAGCTCGGCCACCGCATTGGCGAGGCTCTAATCAACCTCGGCGATCCCAATGGTGCGATCCTCGCCTGCGAGCGCGGTCTCCGCGTGGCGCGTGACACCGGCGATCGTTATGAAGAGTGCGCGACCCACCGCGTGCTCGCCATGGCCAACTGGGCCGCCGGAAATCCTCGAAAGGCGTTGCGCCTCGCGAGCGAGGGCATCGACCTTGGCCGCTCCTACGAGATCCCGTACGAGCTCGCGAGAGTCCTCCAGTGGTCCGGGGAGGCCCGGCTTCAGGGCAGCACTCCCGAGGACAAGGCGGCCGGACGCCGGCACCTCTGGGAAGCGAGAGCGCTGTTCGAGCGGCTGGGAATTCAGTATCCCATCAAGCACATCGAGGCGCTGCTCGGCTTCGAGTCCGAGCCGGAGCAGGAGACGGATGAAGTCGGCATCGAGGCGCTCCAGGGCATCGAGAACCTCGATCGCGGCGCCCTCAAGTTCGGGATCATCACCTGCAACCCGGACGTCAGCGAGGCCGTCGCGACCATCCAGAGTGTCGGACCGAGCCGCATCCCGGTTCTCATCATGGGACCGAGCGGTGTGGGCAAGGAGCTGATGGCGAAGGCGCTCCATCTCATGAGCGACCGGCGGAAAGGGCCCTTCATCGCCGTCAACTGCGGCGCGCTCAGCCAGGGGCTGATCGAGAGCGAGTTCTTCGGGCATGACCGCGGGGCGTTCACGGGCGCCGTGGCCCACCGGGACGGGCTGATTGCGTCCGCTCACATGGGGACCCTGTTCCTCGACGAGATCGCGGAGATGCCCCAACCGGCTCAGGCGACTCTCCTTCGGGTCCTCGAGACCGGCGAGATGAGACCGCTCGGCCGCGACGATGTCCGCAGAATCGACGTCCGCATCGTAGCCGCCACGAATGCGAACCTCGAGGATATGGTCGAGCGAGGAGCCTTCCGTCGCGACCTCTACTACAGGCTCAATGGCGTCTCGGTCACGCTCCCAGCCCTCCGCGAGCGAGAGGAGGACACGCGCGCACTCTTCCGCTACTTCTGGGCGCAATCGGTTCAGGCCGCCAAGAAGAAGCTGACTCTCGCGGATGACGTCGAGGCGATGATCTGCGCCCATTCATGGCCCGGTAACGTACGGGAGCTCAGGCAGGAGGTTGTCCGCGTCGTGACCGTGCACGAGAGCGGGGCCGTCGTGCGCCGCGAGGCGTTTCTGCGGAATCAGAAGGTCCGCACGGTCGAGGCGTTGCGACGCTCTCGGGAGCGGACGACCCAGGACGACCAGGAACGAGAGGAAATCCTCCGTGCGCTCCGCGCCCATGGCGGGAACAAGGCCGAGGCGGCCCGAAGCCTCGGCGGAATGAAGCGAACGACCCTCATCTACAAGATCGAGCGCCTCGGGATCCGTCCCGAGGAGTACCTGCCCAGCAAGTAGCCTCCAAAACCCCACCCAGACGGAACATATGTTCTTCCACGCGCACCCTTGCGCGGCGCGTGCAGCCCTGCGGTACCATGAAAGGGCGCCAATCCTCCAGGAAGGAGGAACACCAGGTGAGAGTATCCGTGTTTGGCCTGGGCTATGTTGGGACTGTCTCCTGCGGCTGCCTTCCGGGACTGGGACACGAAGTCGTCGGCGTGGACACCAATCCCGAGAAGGTCCGGATGATCAACAGCGGGCAGTCGCCCGTCGTCGAGGAAGGCATCAACGATCTGATCGGCTCCGCGGTGCGGGCCGGCAGGCTGCGCGCGACGGAAGACAGCGAGACGGCGGTGCAGAGCTCCGATGTCTCGCTGATCTCCGTGGCCACGCCCTCGAACCACAACTACACGCCGAACCTCGCGGCCGTCGACAAGGTCGTCCAGTCCATCGGCGCCACGCTGCGCCGGAAGCGCACGCATCACACCGTCGTGCTCCGCAGCACCGTCCCGCCCGGCACGACCGAGGACCGGATCCAGCCGATTCTCGAGCGAGCCGCCGGAAGGTATATCGGCGATCGGCTCTCGCTCGTGTTCCATCCCGAGTTTCTCCGGGAGGGTTCCTCCGTCCAGGACTTCCACAACCCGCCGCAGACCGTGGTCGGGAGCGTGGACGAAGCCGGCTACGAGGTCATGGGGGCGCTCAACGCCGGACTGCCGGGTCGCATGGTGCGCACCTCCTGCCGCGTCGCGGAGTCCGTGAAGTACCTGTGCAACGTCTTTCACGCGCTCAAGATCTCGTTCGCCAACGAGGCGGGCTCGGTGCTCAAGGCCTGCGGCCTCGACAGCCGGGAGGTGATGGAGATCTTCTGCCAGGACCGGCAGCTCAACATCTCGCCGGCCTACCTGCGCCCGGGGTTCGCGTTCGGAGGCTCGTGTCTTCCCAAGGAGGTGAAGGCCTTCCTGTCCCTCGCGCGCGCGAACGACGTCGCGACTCCGACCGTGGCCGCGCTGCTCCCGAGCAACGCCGAGCACATCGATCGCGCGTACGACATGATCGCCCGCGACGGCCGCCGCAAGGTGGCGCTCTTCGGCCTCGCGTTCAAGCCCGGCACCGACGACATGCGCGACTCTCCGCTCGTCACGCTGGCCGAGCGCCTCATCGGGAAGGGCTTCGAGCTCCGGATCTACGACGACTGCGTCAAGGTCAGCCGGCTGCTCGGGAAGAACAAGGAGTTCATCGAGCGCGAGATCCCGCACCTGGACGGTCTGCTCCACGAGACGCCCGAGCAGGCGCTCGAAGGCGCGAAGGTCGTCGTCATCGGGCATGCCGACCCGGACGCGCGACGGGCCATCGCCGAGCACGCCTCGGGAAAGCGACTCGTGGACCTGTGCGGGTACGCGGAGCTGCGCCAGGCCACCGCTGCCGAGTACGAGGGCATCTGCTGGCCGGCGACACCGGGCCGAGACCTGCCCGAGTCCCTTCAAAATCAGGAAACCTCTCCCTACTCCCGCGTGTATCACTAGGTGCATTGCATTGGGGCCGGGTCGGCCTCGTGTGTGAGGGGGAAGTGGCAAGCCGTTGCGGAGCCTCAGGTTTCGGAAGCGGGTCGGAGTCCCGGCCTCCGGAGCCAGAGCGCGCCGGCGGGCGCCGCAGGTACGAGCGAGCGTGACATCCCGCGCCCGCCAAAGCCCGGTTACCGCATTTCCGGGCCCGAGCGCGAACCGCATGCCCGACCCCCAGGACGCCGATAGCCGGCCCGTGCCCTCCCTCCCTTTCGCTTCGCCAGTTCCCCCCAGCTGACAATCGAATTGGGAGTCGAGGGCCGAGCGTCTGTGAGCGCTGGGCCGGCGATGCGTGGAGACCGTCGCGACCCGGCATGGATGCCAGGCCGCGGCGGGCCTCCCCACTCCCATCGGACGACCTCGTGCTCTCGAGGTGCGGTCCCCCAGCCGCGGGTGTGGGCACTTCCCGATCCGGACGCAAGACGGACGGGCATTGCACCCTGCCCCGCCTCGGACCACGGGTCGTCCCCTTCCAGGTCGGAGCGCACCACGCCGGGCAGCGCGTGGTGCGCTTCCGGCGTTTGTGCTACCGTTTCCGCCTTCAGCCGCGTCCCCCACCCCTCACATCAAGGAGGTCGTCCCATGTCGAACCGCCGTACGCATTCCGTTCTCGCGTTCCTCGCGGCCATGCTGCTCGTGGCGGCGCCCGCGCTCGCCGCCGAGGGCCACTCCCACGGTGACGCCAAGGCTTCCAAGGAGCACGAGGCCATGATGGCCGAGATGATGAAGTACGCGTCTCCCGGCGAGATGCACGCGTTCCTGAAGCCGTTCGAGGGCAAATGGAAGACGGTGAACACGATGTACATGGGGGATCAGAAGCAGACGAGCGAGGGCACGTGCGAGCGTTCCTGGATCATGGGCGGCCGCTTCCTCCTGTCCAAGTACTCCGGGATGATGATGGAGAACATGCCCTTCGAGGGGATGGAGATCCTGGGCTACGACACGCGGAACAACGTGGTCCAGAGCACCTGGATCGACAACATGGGCACGTCCATGGCGAACAGCTCGAAGGGCACGATCGACAAGGCGAAGAAGACCATGACGGTGTACACGGACTTCTTCGATCCGATGGTGGGCAAGCCCAAGACCTACAAGATGGTCACGACCTTCGTGGACGACAATACCCACAAGTTCATGATGATCGGGAACAAGGACGGCAAGGATTTCACCGAGATGGAGATCACGTACACGCGCGTGAACTAGGCGCGCTGTTCGATCGCACTTCGACGCGGGTCGCGCGTGTCATGCGCGGCCCGCGTTGTTTCTTTCGATCACTTGGAGAGATAGATCCAAGCTCCTTCTCCAACGGGGATCGGCTCCGAGAAGCCCCGGATCGGCATGGTGCCCGAAGACGCGCGCACCCACTCTTTCTCGCCGTCCGCGGCATTGCGCGCCGGCGCCTCGCGCGTCAGTACGATGGCACGCACCGGATGGTCGCCCGCGACGCGTTCCTTCTGTCTCCAGAGGGGGAGGAGGAGCGCCGGATGATCCAGATGCCACGCGATCCAGTC
>DASTBC010000165.1 GCA_035712245.1 Candidatus Eisenbacteria bacterium | reverse complement strand
CGGGCTGGCCGAACCGCCGCAGACCTATCCCGGGAGCGGCACGGTCCTCTTGAGCCCGCTGGGCAGGCTGCTCGCGCTGCGCGTCGTCCCCGACCTTCGCCCCGACACCACGTCCGTGACCGGAGTCGACTGGGCGCCCCTCGTGCGCGCCGCGGGAGCCGACCCCGCCACCGTGTCGCCGAGCGCCGTGCCCGACAGCTTCCTCGCGGTCGCCGACACCATGGCCGCGTGGCGGCTCTCGCGGGCCGGCGCGCCGGAGACGACGTTCGCCGCGGCCGCGCTGCGTGGACGCGTCGTCGAGGCGAACACCTTCGCGGGGGGACGGCCGGTCGCGAATCTCGCGGTCCTGCCCGTGGAGGCGGACCCCGAGGGAGTCGTGGCCTGGATCCAGGTCTTCCTGTTCACGGTCCTCCCGATCGTCGGCGGCCTGATTCTCGCCCGCCACAACCTGAAGGCGGGGCGAAGCGATATCCGGGGCGCGCTGGTCGTCGGCACGAGCATCCTCATCCTCTACCTCATCGAGTACGTCTTCACGATCCGGGCGTCGGAGCTCGGCCTCTACCGGATCGTGACCGCACTCACCTGGCAGTCGCCCTTCGGCCACGCCCTGATCCACGGAGCGACGATGGCGATCGCGTACCTCGCGATCGAGCCGTACATCCGCCGGCTCTGGCCGAGCGTCCTCGTCTCGTGGGCCCGGCTGGTGGCGGGCCGCTGGCGCGATCCGATCGTCGGCCGGGACGTCCTGGTCGGCGCCGTCTGGGGAATCGCGGGCTGCCTCCTCTTCCTGGGATACGAGGCGCTCTCGCGTTCGATGGGCCTGGTCTCGGAGCCCTATCAGCTCTCGCCCTGGGTTCTGAGCTTGTCCACGGCGCCACGCTTGATCCTCGCGGCCGTCGCGAACAGCTTTGCCATCTCGATGCTCTATGCGACGTTGTTCTTCACCGTGCTGGTCGCTCTTCGGTTCGTGCTGCGCAGGAACCTGCTCGCCGCCATCGCCTTGATCCTCCTGATGGCCGTCGTCAACACCGCGTTCGCTCCCAAGACGTACGCCCTGAATCTCGCCTTCGCGATCGTCTGGAACGCGGTCAGCGTCGTCCTGGCGCTTCGTTTCGGGTACGTCGCGCTGATCGTCGCGTGGTCGGTCAACTTCATCGCCGATCGGCTTCCGTGGACGACCGACTTCGGGGCGTGGTTCGCGCCGCAGACGATGCTGGGGTGGGTGTTGATCCTGGCGCTGCTGGGATTTGGGTTCCTGACTGCGGTCGGGGGGAGGTCTTTGTTCCGGGACCCGCTGAGCGAGCCGGTGATCGGGGGGAAGCGGGTGGCGTGAGGGGGAGTCTCAGTTAGGCTATGGTCCGGGGGTTGGATTCCTTCTCACCGCGGAGGCATAATCGAGACCATGACGTTTCGGATCGAGGTCGAGCAGGAAGAGGATGGGCGCTGGATTGCGGAGGTGCTTGAACTCCCTGGCGCAATGACCTACGGCCCCACGCGGGACGAGGCGATCGCCAGGGCGAAGGCCTTGGCGCTCCGAGCGGTTGCGGAAAAACTCGAGCACGGGGAGACCGGCCCGGACCTCGGGGATATCGCCTTCCGAGCTGCGTGACGGCTTGGCCGAGCACGCGGGCGCGGAAGGTGCTGGCCGCGCTCGAACGCCTCGGATGGCGCATCAAGCGGCAATCGGGCTCGCACCGGACGCTGGAACGACCGGGCTGGCCCGATTTCGTTTTCGCCTTTCACGATCGCGAAGAGATCGGTCCGAGAATGCTCGCGCGTCTTGCGAAGCATACGGGCCTGAAGCCCGATGACTTGTAGTGCCGGGGTCCGTTAAGGACTCGACCCATGGCAGCTCAAGAGCTTCCCTGCCTCGATCAGCTCGCGGCGACTCCCGAGATCTTGCGCGACCTGATGGCCAGCGTGAACGAGGAAGACGCACGGTGGAAGCCGGCGCCCGATCGGTTCTCGATCGCCGAGGTGCTGGCGCACCTGTCACACTCGGAAGGCCACTGCTATCGCCTGCGCGTGGACCGTTTCCTGACGGAAGACCACCCCGAGCTCGAGCCCGACGAAGCGTCCATGTACCTCGACCTGTACCGCGATGCCGATCCCGAGGACGCATTCGACCACTTCGAGACGCAGCGCGAGGACAATGTCGACTACCTACGGAGCCTTCCCGTCGAAGCCGGAGAGCGCAAGGCGATCCACAAGTCGGCCGGCGAGATCACCCTCAATCAGATGTTGCACGAGTGGGTCCTGCAC
>DASTBC010000164.1 GCA_035712245.1 Candidatus Eisenbacteria bacterium | reverse complement strand
ACGGCACCCGCGTTCCGGACGGGGACTACCGAATCTACTTCAGCGCGACCGGCTTCCTCTCGACCAGCGACGTGCCCGTCCAGTGAGACAGGCTCTCGAGGGGCTCGCGTGGATGCTGGCGATCTCCGCGTCCGTCGCGATGTACCTCGGGCACGCACCGGACGCCCAGGCGCAGCCGCCGGCCGGGAGCGACACGACCTACACGCCTCCGCCTCCACCGCCTTCGTCCTCGCGCGTCACGTCCCGCATGCAGCGGACGGGCGAGGAGCGGGACCGGGTGGAGCTCGGCGCCGCGGTCCCGAGAGGCGACTTCGATTTCCTGGGCACGTTCGGCTACCGCCGCTTCGTCCGGGAAGGAGGACCGTTCGAGCAGTCGGTGTTTCTGGAGGTGGGCGGAACCGGGAAGGACCACCTCATCGAGGGCTCGCTCAGCCTCTACTACTTCTTCCGGCCCCTTCGCTCGTACAAGCAGGAGTGGAAGCTGCGTCCGATCGTGGAGATCGGACCCGGAGCCCACGTCGTGGTCCAGTCCGCGGAGATCGAGGGCTTCGACGACTCGGCATTCCACTCGCAGGGATACCTGAAGACCCACCTCTACTTCGGATTCGAGCTGCTGCTGAGCGAGAAGTTCGGCATCCTCGCCCGGGGACGCGCCTCCGTCCCCGAGCACAAGCCCCTGGACTACGCGCAGGCCGCCATCTTCCTGAGGTAGCCCGCGGTCGAGGACTTCCCCTCGCGCACGAGCGCGCCGGGGGTGCCCTCGGCGACCAGCCGTCCGCCCGCATCGCCCCCTTCGGGACCGAGCTCGACCAGGTGGTCGCACGCCGCGAGGAAGTCGAGGTTGTGCTCGACCGCGATCACGGTCGCGCCCCGCCGCGTCAGCTCTCGAAGCACGCGCATCAGCGTCGCGACGTCGCGCCGGTGGAGGCCGACGGTGGGCTCGTCGAGGAGGTAGAGCGTGGTCGCGGCGTTCCGGTCCGACAGCTCGCGCGCGAGCTTGAGCCGCTGCGTCTCGCCGCCGCTCAGCGTGGAGAGCGTCTGGCCCAGCCTCAGATACCCGAGCCCCACGCGATCGAGGATCCAGAGCGGCTCCTGGATCTCGGTCTCTCCCTGGAAGAGCGCGAGCGCCTCCTCGACCGTCTTGTCGAGGAGCTCGTCGATCGAGAGCCCCTGGACCTTCACTTCCAGGATTTCGGGCCGGTAGCGCCGCCCGGAGCAGGTCTCGCACGGCACCCAGAGATCGGCGAGGAAGAACATCTCGATCTTGGTCACCCCCGCCCCCTCGCACGACTCGCAGCGTCCGCCCTTCACGTTGAAAGAGAACGTTCCGGGGGTGTACCGGCGCTGGCGCGCGAGCGGCGCTCGCGCGTAGCGCTCCCGGATCCGGTCGAAGGCCTTCACGTACGTGGCCGGATTCGAGCGGCTCGACCGCGCGACGGGGGTCTGGTCCACGAGCGTGACGCGGTCGAAGCGCTTGAGGCCGCGCACGGAGCCGTGCGCGCCCGGCGGGGGCGCGGATTCGCCGACGCGCCGGGCGGCGGCGCGGTAGAGGATGTCCTCCACGAGCGTCGACTTTCCCGATCCCGAGACGCCGCACACGCCGGTCAGCGCTCCGATCGGAAACCGCGCGTCGATGCCCTTGAGGTTGTGCTCGCGCGCGCCGCGGACCTCGATCCACTCCGCCGGCTCCGCGCCGTAGCGCGGCCGCTTCGGCTCCGCCGCGACCTCGGCCGCCTCGACCATCTCCGCTCGACCGGGCCAGGGCTCGAGCGGGCCCTGGTAGAGGAGCTTCCCGCCCCGGTGTCCCGCGCCCGGCCCCAGCTCGACGATCCAGTCGGCCGAGGCGATCACCTCGGGATCGTGCTCCACGACGACGAGCGTGTTTCCGCGCTCGCGGAGCCTCCGGAGCACGCCGATCAGCCGCTCCGTGTCGCGCGGGTGAAGCCCGACCGTGGGCTCGTCGAGCACGTAGAGCGCGTGGCTCAGGCTGCCCCCGAGCGCGTTCGCGAGCTCGATGCGCTGCGCTTCCCCGCCGGAGAGCGTCTTCGACGCGCGGTCGAGCGTCAGGTAGTCGAGGCCCGTCTCCCCGAGGTAGGTGAGCCGGCCGCGCAGCTCGGCGAGGATCGGCGCGGCGACCTTCTCCCCCACCGGGTCGAGGTCGAGCGACGCGAAGAACGCGCGCATCGCGCCCACGGTCATCGCCGAGAGATCCGCGATGTTCTTCCCCGCGAGCCGCACCTCGAGCGCCTCGGGCTTCAGGCGCATGCCTCCGCACGCATGGCATCCGACGGCCTCCTGGTAGCGCTTCACCAGGAACCGGTTGCTCGACTTGTAGGCCTTCTCCTTCAGGCGCTCGAGAAACGGGAAGACGCCCCGGAATCCCGGCGCGCCGTGGAGGAGGATCTTCTGGTGCTCCTTCGAGAGCGTGCGGAACGGCACGCCGAGCGGGATCCCGTGCTCGGCCGCCACGGTCTTGATCTTCGGCAGGAAGTGGGCCCGCCAGGAGTTCGCCCACGGGTCGAGCGCGCCGTTCAGGACCGACTTCTCGGGATCCGGGACCACTCGGTCGACGGTGAAGGTGAGGATGTTCCCGAAGCCATGGCACTCGGCGCAGGCGCCGTACGGACTGTTGAACGAGAAGAGCTGCGGGCGGGGCTCGGGGAACACGCGGCCGCACCGGGCGCAGGTCCTGCCGTCGAAGAAGGAGAGCCGCTCTCCCGACGCGCGCTCCACCTCGACGCTCCCCGTCCCCTCGCGCCACGCGAGCTCGAGCGCTTCGCGGAGCCGCATGCGGTTCTCGGCGGTCGCGGGGAGCCGGTCGATGAAGACCTCGACCGGCGCCTTCACCGACGCGGGCCGTGGCTCGTCGAGGCGGGACCACTCGGTCTCGCCGCGGCCGCGCGCGCGCGTGAAGCCGCGGCTCAACGCGCGGGACCAGACCTCGTCGGGCTTTCCCGCGGCGCTCGAGCCGCCGGTACCCGAGCCGCCCGCGCCCGAGCCTTCGGAGGCCGCGACGATCGTGGAGATCGTGACCGTCTCGCCCCCGTCGCCAAGGATCGTCTCGAGCACGGAATCGACGCTGTGCCGCGGGACGGGCGCGCCGCACTTCGCGCACCAGGTCTCCCCGACGCGGGCCATGAGGAGCCTCAGGTAATCCGCGAGCTCGGTGATCGTGCCCACGGTGGAGCGGCCCGTCTGTGCCGCGGCGCCCTGACGGATCGCGACCGCGGGGGCGAGGCCCTCCACGCGGTCGTAGTCGGGGCGCGGCAGGCGGTCGAGGAACTGCTTCGCGTACGTGGAGACGCACTCGACGTAGCGGCGCTGGCCCTCGGCGTAGAGCGTGTCGAACGCGAGCGAGGACTTCCCGGAGCCGCTCACCCCCGTCACGACCGCGAGCGACGCCTTCGGAATCTCGACGTCGATGTTCTGGAGGTTGTTCTGGCGGGCTCCGAACAGGCGGATCATGGGACGGTCGGGCACGGGGCGGTCGGACGCTGCGCGGTCGGGCACGGGGCGATTCTCCCAGCGGGAGCGGCGGGTGTCAAACCGCGCACCTCCGGAACACCGACGGAGTAGCATCAACGAACATGCCGAAGCCGCGTTCCTCGCTCCTTCGATGGCTTCCCGCCATCCTCGTGCTCCTCCTCATGGGGTTCCTCGCCTCGCGCTTCGTCGAGTGGAGCCGCTTCCCCGAGCTCCTCGAGCGCGCGCGGCCGGCCTGGCTCCTCGCCGCGCTCGGATTGCAGGGGCTCAAGTACTTCGTCGCGGCGGGGGCGCTGCAACGTTCGATGACGGCGGCGGGCTTTCCGGTTCCGGTCCCGCCCCTGGTCCCGGTCATCCTCGCCAAGCTGTTCACGGATCAGGTCACTCCCGCTTCGGGAGTCGGAGGCACGCTCGTCGCGGGCAGGGCGCTCCGGAACCGGGGGCTCTCGCGTGGAGACGCGACGGCAGCGTTGGTCGTGAACACGCTCGCATACTACGCCGCCTCGGCCACCGCGGCCCTGGTCGCGGTCGCGATCCTCTGGGAGCGGCGCGGATTCCACCCCGCGATCACGGTCGTGGTGAGCCTCTTCGCGATCTACGCGGTCGGGATGCCCACGCTGATCCTCTGGGCTTATCACCACCCGCCCCGGCGGCTCCCCCGATGGCTCTCGAAGGTGCCCGGTGTCGAGGAGGCGCTGAAGTGGTTCCGCGAGGCGCCCAACGAGCCGCTTCGCCACCGGCTACTTCTCGGAGAGGCGGCGCTCTTCCAGCTCGCGGTGATCGCGCTCGACGCGATGACGCTGATGCTCCTGGTCGGTTCTCTGGGCCAGGCGATGAACTATCCGGCCGCCTTCTCGGCATTCGTCCTCGGCACCATGGCCGGTACCGTGACCCTCCTTCCCGCCGGGATCGGCACGTTCGAGGCGGGAACCGTGGGGACGCTGCGCTATCTGGGGACGCCGCTCGAGGCGGCGATCGCGGCCGTGATCCTCTTTCGCGGGTTCACGCTGTATCTGCCCCTCCTTCCCGGAAGCTGGATCGCCAGGAACACGATGAACGAGGAGGGCGACAGGGCTCCGGCCCCGGAGCGCGTCCCGCCCCGATAGGGTACTATCCCCGGCCATGATCACCGCCCGCGCGCTCCAACCCCAGGACCAGGTCGGCCACTATCGGATCATCGGCCCGCTCGGCGCGGGCGGGATGGGCGAGGTCTATTTGGCGGAGGACCAGACGCTCGAGCGGAGCGTCGCGCTCAAGATCCTTCCCCCCGAGCTCGTGCGCAGCGAGGAGCGCGTCCGGCGCTTCGTGCGCGAGGCCAAGTCCGCGTCCTCGCTCAACCATCCCAACATCGTCACGATCTACGAGATCGGCCACGACGAGATCCGCTCTTCCGAGAGGGCGGCGGAGCCCGGCTCCGCGTCGGTCCACTTCATCTCGATGGAGCTGGTGAGCGGCGAGACCCTCTCGACCAAGATCCACGAGGAGAAGACGGACCTGCGCACCCTCGTGGGATACCTCGCGCAGGCGGCCGAAGGGCTCGCCAAGGCGCACGCCGCGGGGATCGTCCATCGCGATCTCAAGCCCGGCAACATCATGATCTCGAAGGACGGGTATGCGAAGGTGCTCGACTTCGGGCTCGCGAAGCTCACGGAGAAGCAGTCCAACGATCTTGACGTCACGAGCGGCGCGACCCTGATCGACGAAGCCACGGGCGTGGGCGCGGTCGTCGGGACGGTCGGCTACATGTCCCCCGAACAGGTTCGCGGCGGGGTCGTCGACCACCGGTCCGACATCTTCTCGTTCGGCTGCATCCTCTACGAGGCGGCGACCCGGGCCAAGCCCTTCGTCGCGGATTCCAGCGTCGAGACGATGCACCGGATCCTTCACGACAAACCCGTTCCGGTCGAGGAACGGAACCAGAAGGTTCCGGCCGAGCTGCGCCGCGTCATCCGCCGCTGCCTGGCGAAGAGTCCGGACCAGCGGTTCCAGTCGGCCAAGGACCTCGCGATCGAGCTTCGCGAGATCGTGGACGAGTACGAGTCGCTCTCCTCATCGGCCAGTTCCGGGAGCGGCTCCTCGGCGATGGCGGCGCCAGCGGTCCCAGACCGGAAGAAGTTCCCCGTGCCGATGCTCGTCGCGGGAGCCGTGCTCGTGGGGGCGCTCGTGGTGGCAGGAGCAATCTTCTTCCGAGGTGGCAAGGGCTCTGGAACCACCGGCGCCGCGGCGCCGCTTCGGATCACGGCGGTCACGAACCGGGGCCTCGTCAACGGGACCGCCATCTCGCCCGACGGCCGCTATCTCGCGTACTCCATCCAGGTCGACGGAGACCGCTCGATCTGGGTGCGTCAGCTGGCCACGGGGAGCGACGTGCAGGTCCTCCCGCCGCCTCAGCCGGTGTTTCCCTCACGATTGACGTTCACCCCTGATGGGAACTACCTGTACTACTCCGCGGCGGACCCGGAACGCGCCGGTTATACGGCGATCTTCGAGATTCCTTCCCTCGGTGGCGCTCCCCGCAAGCGCGCATACGACGTCGACTCGAGAGTGTCGTTCTCCCCCGACGGGAAGCAGATGTGCTTCCACCGCGGGGTGCCCCACAAGAACCAGGACCAGCTCGTGATCATGGACCTCGAGAAGGGATCGGAGCGCGTGCTGGCCACCGTGACCATGCCGATCATCTTGGGCCGGCCATCCTGGTCACCGGACGGGACACGGATTGCCGTCATCGAGGCCGACACCAAGCTGCTCATCGGGGCCTCGGTCGCCACCTATCGAGTGACGGACGGCCGCCGGGAGTCCGTCGGCAAGCCGGCCTGGTTCGACGCCACCGATCTCACCTGGCTCCCCGACGGAAGCGGACTCATCGCGTCCGTGTTCGATCCGGCGACCCTGACCGAGGAGCAACTCTGGAGAATCAGCTACCCGGGGGGACGGACCGAGCGCCTCACGACCGACAACTCCAGCTACTTCGGGCTCACCGTCTCCGCCGACGGATCGATGCTCGCGGCGACGAGGCTCCGTGAGGAGGCGAATCTCTGGGTCGCGTCACCGTCCGGAGAGACCCGGGTCGAGCAGCTGACCTATGGTTCCGCGGAAGAGGGCTCGGTACGGGAGTTCGATCCTCGTCCCGATGGGACGATCCTGTTCGAGACCGTCCAGGACGGTTCCGGTCAGGTTCTCACCGTTCGCGCCGACGGCACCGGGCAGCGCCCGCTCATCGGAGGGAACGCGTTCTCCCCCTTCTTCCGGCCGGGGGTGGGGATCATTTATCTCCGGATCGGCGAGGACCTCGCGCCCCACATCTGGCGCGCGGACGAGAATGGAGAGAACGCCCGAGCCCTCACGTCGGGAGCCGGGGAATTCCTCATCGATGTCTCGCGGGACGGCCGTCAGATCCTCTTCTTCCGCGCGGACGCGCGGGACGTGCTCTGGAGCGTCTCCTCCGATGGCGGGGAGCCGCGCCGGCTCGGAATCAGCTCCAACCCATCGGGCCGCTTTTCCCCGGACGGGACCCGGATCTTCCATACCCTGATTCACGAAGTCCAGGGGCAGGGTGCGTTCACTCCGACGGTGATTCCCGCGAGCGGGGGAACCGGGGGGCCGGTGCCGGTTCCGCCTCGGATCTTCGAGCCCGAGTGGACCCCTGACGGACGCGGAATCACCTACTCCAACGAGGGCGATCCGCGAAACCTGCACCGGACGGCGCTGGACGGCTCGTTCTCCGGTCCGATCACCCACTTCACCGATGGCCGGACGCTCGCGCACGAGTGGTCTCCCGACGGAACGCACATCCTCCTCCGCCGGAGGATCGGGTCGACCGATAACCTCTGGGTCGTGGACGCGGACGGAAGCCATCCAAGGGCCGTCACCGACTTCGAATTGGGCACGATCAAGATCATGAAGTGGTCCCCGGACGGATCCCGGATCTACTTCACGTACGGCGCCTCGACGCAGAGCTCCGTCCTCATCCGGAACTTCGCGTTCGCGAAGTAGCTCCTCCGCCCGGTCTTCACCGCCGGAAAAAGCTCGGGTCGCCCAGCCGAAGCCGGGCGACCCTGGAGGACGTGCCCAATCCGCTTGTGTACGGATTCTTACTTCTTCTTCGTGCCCTTCTTCTTGGCAGCCTTCTTCTTGGCCGGCATTCTCAAATCACCTCCCCTCACGTTGGACTGAGCGTTCTCGGTCCGGCCGCGCCGGGCCGATCAGTTCCTTGATCTCGTTCACCAGGACCGTGAGGTCGAACGGCTTTCGCAGATATCCGTCCACCTCGAGCCGCTTCACCTGGGTCTTCACGTCGGGCGTCTCGTAGGCGGTCATCAAGATCACCTTCGATCGCACCGAACGCTCGCGCACCCGCTTCACCAGGTCGATCCCGCTCTCCTTCGGGAGACGGTTGTCGAGGAGGAGCAGATCGAACGGCTCCTCTCCGAAGACCTGTGGATCCGCCTGCTCGGCGGATCCGGCTACCGAGATCCGATAACCCTCTTCCGCGAGGACACTGGAGAGGATGCGCGCCAGCAGCTGTTCGTCGTCCACGATGAGGACGGACCCTGACAATTCGCACCTCCTCCTGTCCGCGATGGGTTCACGTCGTCTATAAGGAAGCACGAAGCGGGCCACCACTCGCGACGCGCGACGCGCGCGCGCGGCGCGTTGCTCCATCGCGCGAACTTGTGAGTACTTACGTGGGCAGCGAAGCGATCGCCGCGAGTCTCCGTCGAAGCGCTTCGAGAATTCGCGCTGTCAGGGGAATGGACAGCACGCGCGAGTCGTCGTTGGGGTTCGTAGAGTGGAGCGAGGTGGAATTCGCATGGGTGTCGAGAAAATCGACATCCCAAGAAAGACGACATATCGCGAAGCGAAGCTTCGCAAGGTGTGGTGGGGGGAATGCGAGTGGAGTGAGCGAGTCGAGCGACTACCGCGGAAACCGCACCCGCGCCATGTCCTCACTCGCGAGCGACCCGCGCGTCGCCGCGATCCGCTTCAACCGCTCGATCAGACTCTGCCGCGAGATGCCGAGGATCCGCGCCGTCCGCGACCGGTTCCCCTCGGTGAACTCGAGCACCCGGAGGATGTGCTCCTGCTCCACCTCGGCGAGCGTGGGGTGCCCGCCCGAGTCCTCGTCCCCTCGCGCCGCGAGCGCGTCGCGCAGGACGCGCGGAACGGACTCCACCTGGGCGACCATCTCCGCGGGGAGATGGTCCTCGCGCAGGACCTCGTCGTCCTCGAGGAGCACGATCCGCTCGAGCAGGTTCCGGAGCTCGCGCACGTTCCCCGGCCACGAGTAGCCGCGGAAGATGGCCTCGACCTCGGGCTCCAGGTTCAGGAATTTCTTCCGGAACTTCTCGTTGTAGAGGGCGAGGAAGTGGCGGGCCATGAGGATCACGTCGTCCCCTCGCTCCCGAAGCGGCGGGAGCTCGATCGAGACCACCTTCAGCCGGTAGTAGAGGTCCTGCCGGAACCCTCCCTCGCGCACCGCCGGGTCCAGCTCCCGGTTCGTCGCGGTCACGATCCGGAGATCCACGCTGAGGTCCGCCGCGCCGCCCACGCGCTTGAACGTGCGGTCCTCGATGAAGCGCAGGAGCTTCGCCTGGGTCGCCGCGGGGAGGTCCCCGACCTCGTCGAGGAAGAGCGTCCCCTGGTCCGCCAGCTCGACCAGGCCGCGCTTCGGCTCGCGCGCGTCGGTGAACGCGCCTCGCTCGTGGCCGAAGAGCTCGTTCTCGAGGAGCGGCTCCTGGAACGAGGAGCAGTTGAGCGCCAGGAACGGCGCGTCCTTGCGCGACGACTCGAAATGGATCGCGCGGGCGACCAGCTCCTTGCCGGTCCCGCTCTCTCCCTCGATGAGGACGGTCGTGGCCTCGCTCGAAGCGACCTTCTGGACGACGTCCCAGATGCGCTGCATGGCGGGCGAGTCCCCGACGATCTTCGTCTTGAGGAAGGACTCGAGCTCGCCCCTCCGGAACGCGTCGAGCTGCGTCTCGCGGACGATGCCGGCCCGGAGCCGCTCGACCGCGAGGAGCATCTCGTGCATCTCGTAGGGCTTCTTCAGGAAGTCGGTCGCCCCCTGCCGCATCGCCTCGACCGCGGTGGGGAGATCGCCGAAGGCGGTGATCACGACCACCTTCATCTCGGGCGCCATCGCCTTGAGCCGCGGGAGGAGCTCGAGCCCGCTTCCATCCGGGAGCCGCAGATCGAGGACCAGGACATCCGGCGGATCCTTGCGAACGGACTCCAGCACCTCGGCAGCCGTTCCGACGGCGTCCACCTGGTAGTCCTCGTCGCGAAGGAGCCGGATCAGCGACTTCCGGATCAGCTCCTCGTCATCCGCGATCCGTACCCGGAGCTTCACGCCTTCTCCTCCCTGGGCTCCTCGGCCTCGGGCGCCGGCGGGACGGGCAGGCTCAGCTTGAACGCCGCCCCGCCCTGGGCGAGGTTCCTCGCGGTCAGGTTCCCCCCGTGCTCCCGCGCGATCTGGAGCGAGATCGAGAGCCCGAGTCCAGTCCCCATGGAGCGGGTCGTGAAGAAGGGATCGAAGATCTTCTCCTTCACGTCCTCGGGGATCCCTGGGCCCGTGTCCGCGACGACGAGATCCACGTAGGCCTTCTTGTACCGCGTCCGCCGGAGCCCGGCCGACACCTTGAGCTGCCCGCCCTCGGGCATGGCCTGGATCGCGTTGATCGCGAGGTTCAGCACCACCTGCTGCACCATGTCGGGGTCGGCCATGACGGGCGGGAGGTCCTCGTCCACGTCGCGAACGACCTCGATGGCGGCCTCCTCGAACCGGCGCGCCAGGTGGTCGAGCATGTTCTCCACGATCTCCGAGACCCGCGTGACGGCGGGGCGCGCGGCCTGGGGCCGGGCGAAGAGGAGCAGGTCGGTGATGATCTGCTCGATCCGGTCCAGCTCCTTGAGGACGTCCTGGAGATCGTCCCGCCGCGAGTCGCCCGCACGGAGCTTGGACGCGACGAACTGGACGGTCGTGCGGACGCCGGTGAGCGGGTTCCGGATCTCGTGGGCGACGCGCGCGGAGAGCTCGCCCAGGGAGATGAGGCGCTCCGTGTTCCGGAAGACCTCCTCCTCGGTGTCCGCGTCGACCAGGTCCTCGATCCGGATCAGGACGGCGCCGCTGTCCCCCAGGCCCGAGGCGCTGTACCGCATGAGGACTTCGCGATCGGCGACGGTCCCGCGAACGTCGCGGGTCGCGCGGGCGTCCGTTCCGCGGGCGCCGCGCTCGGGGAGGTACCAGCGCTCGGTCTCGGACGCGAACACCGCTCCGATCGGCTGGCCGATCGCGAGGGCGCGGTCCACGCCCCACCCCTTCGCGAGCGTGTCGTTGATCGCGGCGATCCGCCGGTCTTCGTCGAGCGCGAGGAGCCCCGTGTCCAGCGCATCGAGAACCCTCACGAGGAGGTCGCGCTCCACATCGGGCGCTTCAACGCGCGGCATCGTGATCGCTCCGATCCGTCCCGGACACCATGTACGCTCACGTTGCATCGCCCGCGTGGCCGGGTCAACTCAAAAGCACCCCCGAGGAGGTCTCGCGCGCCCCCGGCGACCCTTCCGAGCGCCGCCTTGCACCTGGATGCTCCTCTTGGTACCCTTGACGCCCGATTACGAGGCCGTGTCCACGGCGCCCCTCGGGCGCCGTCTCCTTATCCCACCGAAACGAATCGAGGTGTTCGGGTCATGATGCAGGCGTTACGCGACAACATGAAGATCATCATCTGGATCACGGCCATCATCTTCCTGGTCGGGTTCGGAATCCTCGAGCTGGGGGGCGTGCTGGACCAGTCGGGCGCCGGAGGGCGCTCCGGTGTCGTCGGAAAGGTGAACGGCGAGCCGATCCGCCTCGAGGAGTTCAACCGGGTCTACAGCCAGATGGCCGAAGAGCTCCAGCGGCAGCGTCCCCTCCAGGAGGGGGAGGACAGCTACATTCGCGAGCAGGCCTGGCAGCAGATCGTCCGGGCGAAGCTCATGGACCAGGAGGCCCGGAAGCGGGGCATCGAGGTCACGCCCGAAGAGATCAAGGCGGCGATCCGTCTCACCCCGCCCGACTTCCTCATGCAGGCTCCCGTCTTCCAGACCGACGGTCAATTCGACTATCGAAAGTACCTCGCCGAGCTCGAGAACCCGAACTCGCAGCTCCCCTGGAGCCAGGTCGAGGCAGCCGTCGCGACCCAGCTTCCGACCCAGAAGCTCCAGGACGCGGTCGTGGCGGGAGCGAAGGTCTCGGAGGGGGATGTCCGCGACCGGTTCCTCCTCCAGAACGAGACGGTCCACATCAAGTTCGTGGCCTTCCATCCGGACAGCTTCCCCATCGACACGACTCGGATCGGCGGCGCGGACATCGAGAGCTACTACAAGGCCCACCCGGAGCAGTTCACCGGTCCGGCCGAGATCAAGGTGCAGGTCCTCCTGGTGCCGCGCCTCCCCGACGAGAGCGACTTCGCGGCGGCCCGGGAGCGGCTCCAGGGGCTCCTCGACGAGCTCAAGGCGCAGCCCGACTCGTTCGAGTCCTACGCCCGCACGTTCTCGGAGATCCAGAGCGCGTCGCGCGGCGGGGATCCGGGCGGTGAGCCCCTTCTCGACGAAATGCGCCCCGCGTTCCGGAACGGACTCCGCGCGGTCCCCGAAGGACAGGTCTCGCCGATCCTGAAGGAGGAGCGGTCGCTCCACATCTTCCGCGTGGACCGGAAGTACCCCGACGCCCAGACCGGACGGGAGCGCATCAAGTACCACGAGATCGCGGTCCGCGTGAGGCCCGGCACCGAGGCGGTCCGCGTCGCTCGCGAACAGATCGACGACCTCGTGAAGGAGGCGAAGGGTCCGGGCCTCGCCTCCGTCGCCACGAAGCGCGGGCTCCGGACGTTCGAGACCGCTTACTTCGCCCAGGGGAGGAGCGGCAACTCGCTCTTCGAGCAGTTCCCGGAAGCGGAGACGTGGCTCTTCCAGGCGAAGGAGGGCTCCATCTCCCGCCCGCTCCCGAGCGAGACGGGGTGGTACCTCTACCAGGTCCTGGACCGCCGGGACGCGGGGCTCCGTGCCCTCGAGGACGTGGAGCGCGAGGCCAAGGTCGCGCTCATGCGGTCGCTTCGCGTCGCGAAAGCGGAAGAGGCCACGCAGCGCGCGCTCGCCGCGATTCGCGGAGGCATGACTCCCGAGGCCGCCGCCTCGCAGTTCGGGGGCTTCTCCGGCGAGGCTCCTTCCATCACGCGGAACGGCGTCATGGGACAGCTGCAGCGCGACCCGCGCGCCGCCGGGGTTCTCATGACGGTGCCGGTCGGCTCCTGGAGCCCGGTCCTCGGCGGTGAGACCGGACCGGTGTTCGCGGCCCTGATCGTGAGCCACGCGCAGCCCACCGAGGAGCAGTTCCGCGAGCAGGCGCCGGCGATCCGTCAAAATCTCATGAACGAGCGGCGGCAGGTCGCGTTCATCGAGTGGATGCAGGACGTGCGGCGGAAGGCGAAGATCGAGGACTACCGCGAGGATTACTTCGAGGTCTGATCGGCGATTCGACCGATCCCGGGCTCGCCGCGCGGCGGGCCGGGCTCGGGACAGCCGAGGGTCACGAGCGGCGGGGCCGGAAGCACCGGCTCCGCCGGTCCGTTTTCAGGACTTCCGCGAATCCTCGGCGCGCCCTTCGGGCTTCCGGTCGCTGGTCGAGAACTCGGTCTCGACCTCCTTCATCCCCTTCTTGAACTCCGTGATGCCCTTGCCGATCGAGCGTCCGATCTCCGGAATGCGCTTCGCACCGAAGATGAAGAGCACGATCAGGAAGATCCAGAAGAGCTCCTGGGGTCCCAGATTGAACATCGTCGTCCTTCCGTCGCGAGCCTCGTGGAGGCTCCGTCTGAGTTATCGCGGCTCGGTCCAGCGCCGCGCGTCCCGGCCCACGATCACCGTGACGTCGATCATCTCCACGCTGCCGATCTGCTGGATCACGTGCCGCGTGCCCAGGAACTCGGCGACGACCTTGCCCGGCTCCGGCGGGGCGCCCCGGTTCACCACGAGGGTGACCGGGTAGTCGGACCGGTCCGCGTTGCTCACCTCGAGGAC